>JAFGVF010000149.1 GCA_016938155.1 Candidatus Cloacimonadota bacterium | reverse complement strand
AGATAATCAAGACTTAATAATCGGCATTATGCGAGACATAACAATGGACAGAGAGCAGGAAAGAGAGTTGCGTAATGCACGGGAGAGGGCGTTGGAAAGCGATCGGTTGAAATCTGCTTTTTTGGCAAATATGTCTCATGAAATACGCACTCCGCTAAATTCAATCCTCGGATTTGCAGATTTATTGGATATTAGTTCAAGCTCTGAGCTTGACAAAAAAACCTATCTCTCAATAATCAGAAATAATGGAACAAGATTATTATCGTTAATAAATGATATTATTGATTTCTCGAAAATCGAAAGCAAACAATTGGAAATACAGTGGAGTATGGTAAATATTAACAATACACTCAGGAACTTACATGAAT
The DNA here is from genome assembly GCA_016938155.1 of Candidatus Cloacimonadota bacterium. Lineage (GTDB taxonomy): Bacteria > Cloacimonadota > Cloacimonadia > Cloacimonadales > JAFGVF01 > Zophobacter. The sequence continues at coordinate 7,986 of JAFGVF010000149.1, read as the reverse complement.
CATTCGGGTTGCAGATAAGCAAGCTGAAGAAGGATCATTTAAGACTCTTCTACACAATTCCTTTGCCTGATGATAAGGCATTTATCAAAACAGACCAGGTCAGATTTGAACAGATACTCAACAACTTGATTGGAAATGCCATTAAATTTACGGACAAAGGCTTCGTTGAGTTTGGTTACAGATTGAATGAAAACAACCTGATTTTCTATGTATCTGATTCAGGGATTGGTATCCCACAAGATGAGATTCCAAACATTTTTGACAGGTTCAGGTCGAGTAAAAAAGCCAATAAAACGCATAATGGTTCGGGGCTTGGGCTGACTATCAGTAAGGAATTGATAGAAATGCTTGGTGGGTCTATTTGGGTTGAGTCAACATATCAGCAAGGTACAACTTTTTACTTCTCCCTTCCTTATGATGCCGGTCTTTCATTGTATGAAAGCAAGCCAATAACAAACTCTTCAACAGGAATAGCTCCTGAATGTTGCAATTGGGAGTCAAAGAAGATTCTTATTACTGAGGACAATGAGGATGTCAGATTCTATATTGAAAGCTTGCTCAAGCCAACCGGAATCCGTATTGTCTTCGCGGAAACAGGTCAAGAGGCAATAGATTATTGCAAAGCTAACAATGATCTGGATTTAGTGCTAATGGACATAGACCTTCCTCAGGTTGATGGAAGGCAAGCCTTCACTCAGATACATGAAATGCATCCTGATTTACCCGTGATTGCTGAAACAGCCTATGCGATGGTAGGCGATGAAGAGCAACTCCTCAAGCATGGATTTTTCGATTATCTGGCAAAACCTTTCAGCCGGCAGAGATTATTCGCCTCTATGAGCAAGTTTCTCGGAATATAAGCTATTCGATTGATTTACAAACACTTTCTGTGGCAATGAATGATTTGTATTCAACAGCAAAGAAATTCTTCTTGACAATATTAGCACTCTCTTTTTTAGATTGCCAAGTAACAATAACTTTATAAATAATTACTTATTTGGAGGATAATATGATTAGACCTATTCAAGACAGAATATTGCTTGAAAAGACAGTAGCAGCCCAGACAATGATGAATGGACTCTATATCCCTGATACAGCTCAAGAAGCACCATTGTCAGGAAAGATTATTGCACTTGGAACAGACGAAGAGATGTTAAAAGTACTTAAAGTCGGCGATATCGTTATTTATACAAAATATGCCGGCAATGAAGTTGATTATGAAGGTGTTACCTATCTGCTAATTAACTTCAGTGATGTACTTTGTGTAATTGAATAGTTGTAGATGAATATTGAGAAAGTAGCCCTTGCGTGCAAGGGCTACTTTTCTTTGTCCCCTATATTTAACCGATACCCACACCTACCTGTCTCTTACCGGAATGGATAAGTTATCCACAGTTTATGAGTAACTGTTTCTTGCAAAATTTACCCTGATTGTGATGGGGAGACCGTGCATCGTAACCTATTGATAGATACACGAAAGATATAGAAAAGGAATGATTTGGTGCAAAGTTTTTGTTTTTCCGATTAGTTCTTTGAATTAACGGGTTCAGTGAGCAATAACAGGCTTCCTTGGGTGAATGAAATTGACAAATGACAACATACTTCGCATAAAGTCTCACAAAAAAGGAGTCCCGAAACAGTCCTGTTTCCAAAATTTACATATAATTGTTGAAGAATAATATGCCGTGTATCCGGGAGTCACTTGTGATTCAAGGGGATAATAAGTTAATTGTTCTTGTTTATCCTGATATGGATGAAGTGGACTTGGGAAAACTTAATGAAAAGAGTTTACTGTATTTATGGAAGAGAACAAGTACAGCATTGACGAGTTACTACCGTCATATTCTAAAATCAGCGAGATAAAAATAGTATCCGAACCGTTTCAGAAAACTCCAACACAGAAAATTAAACGATATTTATATCAGCAACAATAAAATAAGGGGACATCTAAATGTCCCCTTTGCTTAATTAAAACTAAATTATTACTTCATCATACCATTGATGTTATAGCTCTTAATCGGAGCTTGTCTGACGGTTCTTCTTGGTATCATCATCTGATTTCTTACAGCTTCATTAGTAGCAGTTACATAATAGAAATAGGTATTACCGGTTGCAGATGCATCAATGAATGACCCGCTTCCATTGGTAACAATTCCAACGATATTGTAAGCACCATTAGGAGTATCTGCACGGTAGATTCGATTGTTCATCCCCGGAACATCTGTCCATGAAATCAATGGAGAATCACCTGACATAGTAATTGCAACATTTTCAGGGATATCAGCAGTTGCAGGGGGATAGATTGCTAAGGCAGCATCCATATCATCCCAGTCCCATGCTGTGTTGAAATTGGCATTACTTGTGTCACCTAACGGAGAAGTTGACCACATGAACCAAGCATCATCAGGAGTGCCAACACTTGTTCCCTGAATGGAAATCCAGCCATCAGCGAGAGTGATGGGAGTTTGCAATTCATAGTGGTACTTGTAAACAGGACCTGATGAGAATAAGGTATCAACAACGGTTGTTCTTGCAATTGTTGGTGCGTAAGTATAGAGAGCATTTCCAGGCAATCCATCTACATCATTATCATAGAAGATAATTTCGAAAGTCATAGGGTCTTCAGTGTCAACTTGCTGCCAAGCTGTTCCATCATGGAACCAGTTAATACCCCAAAAATCTATACTGCCGATATCCTGAGCCAGGTCAAAGAAATTCTCGGCATGTAAGTACCCCGGGTCTAAATCAGATGTCATCATAGTCCATGGGTTATCACCTTGATTTCCGGCCGGTGATTGGTCGAATATTGTTCCGGCATCTGCCCAAGAGTTATGTATATAACCTGATCCGCTGAGTGGGATGTCATGAACTTCTCGGTCATCAATAGTAATTGCAACATTACCAATATCATCACCAAGGTCAGTTGGCTCATAAAATACATAATATTGCATCACTTCACTTGAACCGAGGGTTATGGGATATGTTCCCTCGTTAGGATCATAAACCCAGTAATCGGTAGAACCGCTAAGAATGACACTCTGCACTACAACATCTCCACCACCGATGTTAGAAATAGTGAACATGTCATACTTTGCTCCGCCGATAGCTGTCATACCATAATCATAACTGGTATAGTTTGTAGAGAATATGGGACCAACAGTTCCGGTTGTTTCGATATTGGCTTCGGCAAACATCTCATAAGCTCCGCCCCATCCGGTTGCCATTGTCATCCAAGTTGAACCATCATACTGATATGTCCGGTTGGTTGTTGCATAAGTACCGTCATCAGAGAGCCAGGTAACTTCTGCTATACCATAAGAACCAAGAGTTACCGTATAAGTAATATAGAATGTTTCTCCTGCACTGAATGATAATGCAAGACCGGTCAAATCGATGGTATTCCATACAGAAGTACTCATAGTTAAAGATGCCCAGGGAACTGTAACGCTACCGAGCTCAGTTCCGGGTACCCCTGCGTTGTCATCATACACATGAACAACTATTGAAGGCGGTGTACCAACAGTGGAATAGAATAAAATATCCCAGGAAGTTAAAGTACAATCAGTGGGTGCAGTATATGCAACACCTTGATTGACATCACCATATTGGTCAGGAGCATGCCAGAAATAGGTAAGACTTGGTCCATGATTTGATAGTGTTAGTGGGTCTCTGTCCACTGCGAAAGCGGAAAACGCAATAAGCAAGACAGACAATAAAAGAATAATCTTCTTCATAATACACTCCTTTTTTGAGTTTAAAATTTTCCTACAACTGGCAAGTATTATCAATACTCGTTATCATGTCAATATAAATTCGATATAATGTATATAAATATCGTATTTGGAAACCAATCATTTCCGGATAATAAAAACAAGACCCGCTTTTAAAGCGGGTCTTCAACTTCATATATTGAGGGATTGATTACTTAATAAATCCCATGATTACATCATACACTAAGAACTGGATACGACCAATCAACAACGAAATACGAGCCATAACTGTGTTTCCGAACGAAGCACCGAATCCAATCATCATAAACCATACGCCAACTTTGGTAATCTTTCCGTAAAACCCTGTATGAGCTTTTGAGAAGTAGAAATAAAGCAGAACAGTAACAGTTCCGATAAAGATTAGCAACATATTTATATTATCGATAGGTTGCATTGCAGAACGCATTTGAACAAGCACACCGGCATTCATTGAAAGAACAACTCCGGCACCTGTCATACCCATACCAATAGCTATCGGATAACGAGCTAACCAGCTTAAGCTTCTGCTGAACCTTACAACATACATCAAACCGAACAAGCATGGAATAATCAGATACCATTTATGCTGGATAAAGATGGGCTGATATACGAAAGGAATAAAAGCATTCTGCCATGTCAATGGAATACCATATCCTACCGAGATTCCGACTAAGAGCTGTTCAGCAAGACGATACATAGGGTTATCCTTGTAAAGGAAAGAGAAAATAGCCAATGTGAAGAAGGCTGCAATCAGATTACTAATTATTTCAAACATTTCTCCTCCTTATTTCTTTTCTTTATTTTGCTGATGGCGATCGATGAAGAAACCGATATTACCAATCAAAATGAAGATAAAAATCATCATATGGGCAACTGACTGAGCATTCATACCCAGGCGAGCAGTTTTCCATTTATACATGATGCCTGTTTTAGTTTCAGGGTCATACTTCTTAGCAATATCGATCTTGCTTATTTCTTCTTTATCTTTCAGAACCTGCTTACTGAAGGGGCGACCATTGGGATAGTCATCACTGGAATAGGCAGCGAAAACATCAGTTAAATACTCATATTCAGCAGCACCTTTCATGCCTGAAAGCATACCGGTTAGCTGTCCGGTTTGCAGATAGGGATAAGCATCAGCAGCCATAACAGCTGTTACACCGGCAGCAACATTTACGCCATAACGAGCACGAGCATAGGTTATCCAACCTCCTGCAAAACTTGCACCTGAAGTTTCAATAACAAGTTTCAGCTCATTATAGTTAGTTAAACCTTTCATCATAGGAAGAGATTCAAGTTTTCTGCCTTCAGCATCAGTCTCAACAGCTTCAGCAATATTGTCTCCCATTCCGACAACTATCGGGAGATAAAGTGCTCCCGGTTTGTAACCGATATTGATGTAGTTTGTTCCTGATTGTATTTCAGGATATTCCTCTTTAACCATGTCGATAGCATAATTAATCAGAGGAGCTGCAGTAGGAAGAAAAGTAAGAGTAAATACCTTAACATCTCTTTCAAAACAATGTCTGAGAATAGCTACTTCCATAGGATAGAGTTCTGCCATGGTTGACGCGTCATGAGCAAAGCAAATCAGAATAGCTCTGTCTTCTCTTTCAGAGTAGGAGTCGATCATTTGATACAATTTTTCAGTAGGAGAAGTTGTATATGTCGGTGCGTTAAAGGGAATCAGAAGCGGTATAACAATCGCTAAAGCTACGATAAGGTATATCCATCTCCTGTCCAAATCTTGCAATTTCTTTATAAATTCCATCATATCTCCTTTAATCACCGCCGCCCAGATATGAGCGTTCTATACCAAGCATAATTTTCAGAGATACTGCCGTCATTGCAAGACCGACGCCCAATCCGAAACCACGCTTAGAAGCAAGGTTTGGTACATCAAGAATCCATTGAGCAAATGCCGGAATCTTGGGGCTGATCATTACACCGTAAGGAACCTGTCCGAGCATCACAATAATGGCAGCAACCAGTAGTACGGTTGCTTCAGCTGAACGAGCACGGAAGGCTTTGTAAGCAGCAGTTGAAATGTAAAACGCCAACAATGAGAACATTGTGGCAGACATTGGCATCTGGATGTTTTTGAATATCCAGATATAGGGTGAACCTTCACTTGTTCCCCAAATAAAACCGATAGCGGCTGTGAGATAAAGGGAGATAAGTGTTACATAGCTATATTGCCAGGTTGGTGCCTTTCTCTTTATCTTCGTAACATTCACCATAGTGATACTCATCAAACCGAGTATCACACCGAAGGGTGACATAGCACGAGCAAAGACAAGGTAACCTTGGAAGAAGTCTTCAGATACTTTGTGAGGAATCACTGCCCACAAAGCAAAGAGAAAACTCAGGACGATTACTATTAATAAAGGTATTTGTTTTTTCATTTTTGCCTGCTCCTATTTGTCCGGGAAAGCGTTAATAATGAAGGTTATTTTCAATGTGGAAAGCACAGTGCCGAGGATTACGAAGAAAAGAATCAGGAACTTAAAGTAGTCCTGAGCTTTCAGGGTTCCCAGCATCATAGGCTCTCTTGAAAGATAAGCAGCAGCTGCATAAAGTTCTTCACCCATGAGTGTATAGTCACATGTTGTGATGAAGAAAGGTATCTGTGTAACAGCGTCTGTTCCTGAAATCTGTATCGCACCGATTGAGTTTCCGGTTTCTGTCATAATTAATGATTCGGCATAGAACATACCCATATAGAAGTTTGTTGCAACCTTTTCACGAACCATGATTCCATTCACACCGGCAACAAAGGCGAACTGGGCATCAGTTAAAAAGAATACACTCGAGGGGTCAAATGTATCAGGACGACCGGCTTCATAATGAGCTTCTTTAACGATTTCCTGTGCGATTGGAAGTACTATATAATCACGACAAGGAACGAGAATAGGTGTATCATATTCAGCTGCTTTCTTGGCTACCTGGGACAGGATTTGTAAACCTGCCAAGGTGGCAACATCGCTGATACCTGATAAACCGGGCACGAACAGAATAGGACTTCCCATTTCGGTTGCACGACCGATGGCATTATCAATCTCCTGAATACCTGCAATTGGGCGGAGATAAAGGTCTTTCCCACGACGAGCAAGTCCTATGATTACGAACACAAGTGCTCCAAAGATTATGGATGCTATCAAACCGGGGAGACGGGATACATATAGCCAGTTTGGCTTTGGATAGAAATAGGTAATCTCTCCTGATGTGTTTTTAATAGGTTCTCCACGATAGAAATTTCCCTTTCCGTCTGAAATCATTATCTCGTAACTGCGACTGCGTTTCTCAAACTCTCTTACTTTCCTGATATGATTCATTCTTGAGCGTCTGTTTGTCATACTATTGACATGCTCGAGCAAAGGATTGTTTAATTGTTCCAATTGTGCATTCATTTGGGTAAGTTGCTGTTCAGCTGCAGCTATTTCTGCTTCCTCCGTCAATGTGCCCTTTGATGCTATCAATTCATCAATTTGAGTTTGAAGGTCTGCAATTTCTTTCTTTGCCATTCCGGGGAAGAGATTCACTCGAAGTACTCTGTTTGACACCTTATCATAAGTATAGGTAAGGGTCGGATCTACAAGTATTAATCCTTTATCCAAATCCACATCCTGAACAAGATAGAAATCATTCTTGATATAGTCAGTAAGGTCGTTGAAACTTCTTTCGAGAGCATTAACTTCTTTGCCTAACACATAAGCTGAAGATTGAATATTTTTCTTGTAAACAGATACAAAGCTCTTATTCAGGTTCACATTCTGATAATACACATCGGCAGGTTTCAGGGATTTAATAAAGTCATCCCATACAAGTTCCTGAGTCAGATAATATTCATCTCCAAGTGTCGTACCGTCCTGAGCTTTGGCTTTAAACCGCATCTCTACTCTTATTCCGTTGGAAACATCGTAATCTTTAGGCAATTTTACTTCTATCTTGTTGTTCTGATAAAACTCATTAAACACTCTGAAAGGTGTTTCTGAATCCTTAGTAAACATTGAGAAATAAATCTGATCTACTTTATAGAAATCATTAGTTCTGTATTCATAAGCTATGATTAACTTTTCCTTGGTTTCTCCCATAAAGGAAGTTGCAGTAATGAAAGCTGATGGCTTTCCCCACTGAACTTTCAAGTAATCACCTTTATCATCGGGGGCATCAACAACTTCAAAGTAAGTATCTTTGAAGAAATCGGGAAGCTTTGAGCGTTCAGCTTGAATTGGTT
>JAFGVF010000148.1 GCA_016938155.1 Candidatus Cloacimonadota bacterium | reverse complement strand
TCCATTTTTGAAGACTCGGGCACTCGCACCGATAATACTATCCTGGGAATTCCTGAGAAGAACCCCGTTGTTAAAATAGAGCATACTGCTCCGGAGCTCTTGCTGACGCAATTCAGTATAGTGTTTAAAACTATTTTTGAACTGCACTAAATCAATCTTTCGCATAGTTTCTCCTTTTTTTTAGATTCTTAATCCTCTTCTTTGGGAGATAATATAATTCAACCATGAATATGTGTCAACTTATTTTGTAAATAATTACACTATGAGTTACCTGTATGCTCTTGTAAGGATAGTAAAATGCAAATTATTTTCATATTTTTAAATATGCAATTAACGGCTAATTGTTTTTGCACAGAGAGATAAACTAAGCAGTGATAGCGTTCAAAAGAAGATAAATGTTTCGCCAATCCACTTTCTTCAGTTACTACTTGATAGCTAAATATACTCAGCCTCGACAAAACCCTTAGACAAAACTCGCCTTTTATAAAGAATTATTTGATAACTTCATTCTTCAGCTAAACATGCATTATTTCCACTGTAGATTTGTTTTTGTAACCCGTCAAATAATGGGTAATTCAGGTGTATGTTTCCCACTAGCCACGCACTGCCCACGCACTGTGACACCGCGTGGATACCGGGTTCACAGTGACGGCACAGCGGGATCACAGTGCGTTGTTGAACTGAAGGGTGAAAGATGTGTGAAAATGACCAAACTCCGCATAAAACGCACTGTGAATCTGTATTTTAAAAATTTGAGAGATAGTAATAGTATTTAGAGGAGATAATTCTAACCTAAAGAAATTATCTGTATTGTCACACAATTATTGCCGAATTAATTTTCTTCATAAGAGCTAGATTGAACTTGCAGCTAAAATCGGTGAACTCAACGGATTTTTAAAAAGTAGTGAAATTTACCACTTTTTGAGATACCTCATTCACTATGTTCGGTTTGGAATGATAAGCATTAGTGTTATCTTTTCCAATGTACCGACAATGACTGATCCATGCCTGACCAATACCTCACCCATACGAGCCATGGGTTGTCCATTGGTTGTCCATGGGAGGGGCATTGGAGACCCATTGGAAGTTATAGGACAACCCCTTGACTGCCGGTTGACAGAAGATGCCTGCAGTTTCCATGGCTCTTTATGTTTTTAAGAGTACAGCTAAAGCAGTGCCTCCAAAAATTAAAATACAATTTGTAATGAAAAGCGAGAATTGATATTGTTTTTTGTAAACATGCTAATAGTATGTAAAACAACAGCAAGTTTTATGTTCTGTATTCAAAAAACAATTCGTAGGAGAGCAAAATAAGACTGAAAGAACAGTAAGAGAGTAGGTATTGAAAAAAACATGCAGAAAATAGCAGAAATATCATTTGACACATACAAAATGGAATATTTATTGCAATAACTTTTAGAGTATGAGTGAAAGACCCTGAAGATGAGGTATAGATGATTGTATTAATAATTGCAACAGCCGTTCTGGTGTTGTACTGGGTATTTGAATATATCCGTCACCAAAAAGATGTCAGAGAGATTCCGATCCGCATCCATGTAAACGGGACACGCGGTAAATCGAGTGTATCACGCTTAATAGCTGCAGGATTACGAGGAGGCGGGATACCGACAGTAGCGAAAATAACAGGTACTTTACCACGCTTTATCATGCCGAATGGTGAAGAAGCAGCTATTGTACGACTTGCCGGAGCAAACATTCTTGAGCAGAAGTATATGTTCCGTTATGCTGCTGAGATGAAGCCAAAAGCATTCGTAATTGAATGCATGGCTGTAAACCCTGTTTACCAATGGATAACAGAAAAGCATTTTGTGAAAGCAACTCACTCAGTAATTACCAATAGTCGTTTAGACCATACCGACCTGATGGGACCGACTGTCGAATCAGTGACAAAGTGTCTGTGCAACACAATCCCAAAGAATGGATATTGTTTCACCGCAGAAGAGAAGATGTATTACATAATGGAAGATGTGGCTAAGAAACGAAATTGTGAGATGCACAAAATCAGACCTACTGACATAACCCCCGAAGAGATGTCCAAGTTTTCTTATATCGAGCATGCAGAGAATGCACAGTTGGCATTGGCGGTTTGTATGTCCATCGGCGTCAGCAGACAGGATGCCCTTGAAGGTATGTGGAAAGCACATCCTGACCCTGGTGCCCTGAAAAAGTACACTGTAAGAGAAAAGGGGAAAGAGATTACTTTCTACAATGTTTTTGCAGCCAATGACCCTGATTCATCCAGTTTTATCTGGAATATGATAGTGAAAAACCTGCCTGCAGATGCTAGTAAATTCCTAATTATAAATAGTCGTTCTGACCGTTATTATCGTTCTCAGCAACTTGTTGATGTATTTGTAAATCAGAATTATGATTATATGATATTGACAGGAGAGATTCCTGAGAAAGTTGAGAGTTATGCCTTGCATCACGGTGTGAAGAAGGATAAATTGATAACATTGGGCGAACCTTTACCGGAACGCATTTACGAAGTAATTGCTGAACGCACTAAACGAGAAGCACATGTTGTCGGTGTTGGGAATATAGCCGGTCAGCGTAAATACGGGGCATCGATAGTTGCTCATTTCAGACATAAAGCAAACAATAATAAATAAAAGATAGAATAGGAGGATTTAAGTGGTAGAAGCCGCAGTTGGTATAGGTGTAATTATAAGTTTAATATTTGCAGAGCTTCTGGGTGCGTCCGCCGGAGGAATAGTAGTGCCCGGCTATATTGCAATCTATTTGGATAAGCCATTGCAGATAATCGGGACACTCCTGGTAAGTTTAGTCACTTGGCTGATTATCAGAATAATCTCTCAATTCACCCTCTTGTTTGGTCGCCGTAGAATGGTGTTAGCAATCCTGATAGGTTTTATCGTGGGATGGGCATCACGGCATTTAATTTTCCATAACATTTCTATCTATGACCTTCAGATGCAATCAATCGGATATATCGTACCCGGTTTAATAGCTAACTGGATGGAGCGTCAAGGTGTGATTCGTACAATCTCGACAATGATAATAGCCGCCGTATTCGTGAGACTTGTTATAATGCTCATCTCCGGTGGAGAGGTGGTATTCCATGTATAGACCTACATTAAGAACTGATTGGAGTCTGATTGGACTTGCCCTGTTAAGCTTGATTCTTTTCTATTTTGCCCAAAACAGCCATAGGACTATCAAAGCCTCGTACTATGAAGAAAAAATACAGGCTGCAAATGAAATGCAGAGTATGATGAATCTTGTAAAAAATGCCTATGATGAGAAGGGATTGAACTACAATATTCTTGATGACCCGAACAAAACAGGGCTTATCGGAAAAGCAGTAACTTCAATAACTACAAGTCGAGGTATTCTCCTTGATAAGCAGACAGCGATAAACCCGAACCTTGCAGCGGTCTATGTAGAACTTCTGAAGAAGTCTGGTGTTAAGAAAGGGAATTATGTAGCCGTTGGTATAACCGGTTCAACCCCAGCCAATAATCTTGCCCTATATGCAGCGATGAAAGTGCTTGAAGTAAAACCGGTAATAATCACGGCTAACAGCTCCTCCATGTTCGGAGCTAACAGAGAAAATTTCACCTGGCTCGATATAGAGAGTTATCTCCTGGAAAAAGGAGCAATAGATTTCAAAAGCAGCTTTGCTTCTTTGGGCGGAAATGAAGACTTAGGTAAAGGGCTGACGGATATCGGATTGAGAAATCTTGAAGATTCTATCACCAGAAACGGAGTAAATCTGATCAAAGGTGCTTCCCTGAAAGCGAATATTAACCTCCGTATGGAAGCATATAACGAAAGTATTCCCAAGGATACAAAGTATAAAGCATTTGTAAACATCGGAAGCGGACTTGCCAATGTCGGGAGTGCCATAAATGCCAGACTCGTAAGAAACGGAGTAAATCGTAAGCTTGCAGAAAAGCAGTTCAGTAGCCCCGGAGTTATGTTCGATTTTGCCAAAAAAGGCATCCCTGTGATTCATACATTTAGAATAATACCATTAGCCGAGGAATATGACCTCCCTGTTGCAGTAGATAAATCGGAAAAACCAATCGAGATACAAAAGCCGGGCATCGGTAAGATATTCAGTTCAGAAGTGCAAAGTATAACTGTGATTGCAATTTGCTTTGTAATTCTCCTTATAGCCATTATTCTGGTTGTGCTTTTCGACAGGCATGACAGAAAATTTGCTAAAAACATTGTAGCCCATGAGGATTAACAAGTATTTATGAAAAGAATAATTACAATAATCGCATTAATCAGCATCCTAATACCGCTGTTTGCTTATGACAAAATAATCTATAGAACGCAGAACTTCTCAGAGAAGGGAACTCGCAGGCTTATAAAAAAGGATCAGCGTAAGGTTTATTACTACCGTTCTGAAAAGGGAAAAGACCTCGTGATGGTTAATCCTTCAGCGGGAGAATATACATTAAAAACGGTTTCTAAAGTACAAGAAAATACTGTCACTTTTGATGTTGTTATTGATGGAACTAAGCAGACTGTAAATGTCTCACAAATAGGATTTAATGACAAGTATGCCTTCTTCAAGGATTATGTGTTGACAATCCCTAAAAATACAAAAGAAATCAGGATAGTAACAAAAAACAGAAATGCTTATTTCCGTTTCTTCAAGAAAGCAGTTCTCAAGCTTTCCGATGACCCAATTGCTGTAAAACCGTCAAAAGCAACCGGTAAAATAGTCGTTAAAGACGCTGATTCAAATAGCGATTATTATATGGCTGACCAGTTGAATGAAGTCCGTTTTGATGTCGATGGGGAGTTTAATGCTTATTTCTATGTTCGTGCAGCAATAGTTACAAATCAGAAGCCTGCCTTTGATATTTATCAAAACGGTGAATTAATCAGAACGGAAACAATAGAGTTAAAGAAATCAGGTACATATCACGCCCAAGGATTTGAGTGTCTCAGTATAGGCAGAAGAATTGATTTGATGACTGTGCCCGGGAAAAACACTTTTCGGATTGTCCCACAGAACTCAAATCCAATTTTACTAAGAATAATGAAGATAAGAAAAAAAGGTTAAGGCATGAGAAAGATACTATTACTTACAGCACTAATCTCAGTAATTGCTTTTTCATCATTTGCAATAAGTATAGAATATGGTCTGAGTGGAGAATACACAGATAATGTATGGCATCTATCAGATTATGACTTAGATCGACTTGAGGCAGGGACAGAAAATCTGCCTTTTGTGGATACAGCAGATGATTTTATTGTGAATTCGGATGCGAAGCTCTATGAAGAGTTTAGGCTCAATAAAAAACTTAGAATAACTCCCTCAGTAAAGTTTTCATATACCAGTTATATGAATAATTTTGAGAAGTCTCGCGGTAGCATCCTTGGTGGGGTTGATGTAGGTTATAAGCCTTTAGCATTAGAATTACGGTATGGTTTTTATCCCGATAATTACCCTCGGGACTATAGAGATAACACGAATGAATTGTATCCTGGAACCGGAGAATACGAGAAGTTTGAATATGAAAAGGACCTGTATAAAGCAAGCCTAAGCTGGCAGGCTTTAAAAAAACACAGGATTTCAGGAAGCTTTAAATATGAGAAGTATCTATACAATGATTATTTCCTTGAGTATAATGGTGAAGCGATCACCGGAGATTTAGCCTGGAGAGGTTCATTCCCCGGTTTGTATCTTGACTTCTCATACGGTTACCGTCAGTTTGATACAGATGATGATATTGTCTCATTATACAACGATGGTTTAAGTGCTTCTGATATTCCTTCAGACTCATCTTATGAGAGCAATCTCATTTCTGCAGGTTTAACATTGAAAAAGATAAAGACATCCAACAAGAAACTATCTTACAGACCAATTATTGATTTCAGCCTTGAGAAAAGATTTTATCAGGGAAACGACGAGTATCATGCTAAGAGAGAAGATAGTACGATTACACTCTCACCTTCAGTAGTAGTCTATTTAGGTAAAAATATTGATATTACTCTTGACTATTCTTATCAAAGCCGTACTGTTGAATCACCATATTACTCAGTCCCGAGATACAAAGAATACACAGCAAATTCGGTGTCACTGGGTTTTAGTTTCAGGTATGATTTATTTGAGTAAGGAGAATCTGAGATGATGAAAATGGAGTCTCGAAGAGAAAAGATAGTAGAATTTCTTCAAATGATAGAGAACACTGTCATCGAGATGCGGAAATATTCCAGACCGGTGCTTGTTTGGCAGGTTACAGACGGAACAGTACAATATTCAATCTGGGAAGATGATGTCTTAAGCAGATTCGGTTTGGAAAATGTGGATGGATGGGATTATGAAGAGGACGCATTATTCTGTCCGGACTGGATATCGGATGAGGAAGAGATTTGGGATGATGATGAGGATGATGATTTCTAAATCATGAGTGTAGTAAAAACTTTCACAAAGCCGGGAGATTCCGGCTTTTTTTATGGAGAGAAAAGATGGCTGAGATAAGAATAATCGGGGGAGGGAGTTGGGGTTTAGCATTAGCTAACCTTGCAGCAGAAAACGGTAACAAGGTTATGGTCTGGGAGTATGAGAAGGAAAGAGCCGATGAGTTAATCCAAACACATACGAATTCAGTATTTCTACCCGGTATAAAGCTTAATGAGTGTATTTCGTTTACCAACAATCTTCCTGAGGCTTTAAAGGGAGAATATGACATCTTGCTGTTTGCTGTTCCTTCACAAGTCCTGAGGCGAGTCGCAATAAACACATCTCAATTTCTTTCAAAACAAACCAGAATTAAAGCTGTTGTAAATGTAGCGAAAGGGATTGAAAAGAATACTCTGAAAAGAATGTCGGAAGTTCTCTCTGAAACTTTACCTGACTTTTTGTCGTCAAAAATTCTAACTCTTTCAGGTCCAAGTCATGCTGAAGAAGTTGCCAGAAGAATTTCGACTGCTGTAGTAGTAGCCGGGAGTACTGCTTCTGCACAGAAACTTGTTCAACAGGCACTGAGTAACAACTACTTCCGCATCTACAGATCAGATGATTTGATCGGTGTAGAGTTGGGGGGTGCTATAAAGAACATTATTTCCATTGCTGCGGGTATCACAGAGGGGCTTGGGCTTGGTGATAATACAATGGGTGCTTTGCTGACTCGAGGTGTAGCTGAGATTAAGAGATTGGGAATTGCCATGGGAGCAAAGTCTGAAACCTTCCTCGGTTTATCCGGTATCGGTGACTTGATAACGACAGCAATGAGTGAGCATAGCCGGAACAGATTCGTTGGGTATGAGATAGGGAGAGGAAGAACTCTGCAAGAAGTTCTTTCTGAGATGGTGATGGTTGCTGAAGGAGTAGATACTACTAAATCGGTAAATCAGTTACGCAAGAAGTATAAGGTTGAAATGCCAATCACTGAACAGGTTTATCAAGTTTTGTTTCGGAATAAAAAAGCTCAGGAAGCAATAAAAGCTCTTATGAGTAGAACCTTGAAGCGGGAAGACTAATTATGTTGATTGTAAGGTGGCTCTTTAGCCCTGGATTACAAACTCTAAATATATAAAAGAAAAATATTGCCATGCGAATGGATGCCCTTAAAGTTGATGCTTAATACTTCAAGGAATGGAAATGAAACGATTAGCTATAATTTTACTCATTATTTTACCGTTACTGCTTCAGGCAGAAGAAGGAAACAGCTACGAAAGCAGCTCTTATTATGAAGAGATATCATCTCATTTACCACACTCTCAAGATTATTTTGGGGCAGTTAATAGTTATCGAATAACTCCATCATACAATAATTTGGAGGAGCTGGATAGATTGCGGAAAAATCCATTCTATCTTGCTGATTTGACAAGAATATTCAGTCAGAAATTGAATGAAACTGAGGATGCAAAGATGCTGTTTTTACTTGATACCATCATGCAGGAAACTCAGAAATTCCCTCGTAAATACTACCAATTGCAGGATATCTATCGTTCCAGAGTATCTAAACCGAAAGATATAACGGATTATGTGATTTATCTATATGAAACTGTTCAGCTTCTTTACACAACTGCCTTTTCAAAACTGAAAGAAGATGATATGGAGCTTTTAACCAGATATGTTGAGCAGGAGAATTATCCTGCAAAATCGGAAGTTATAACCTTTTCCCAAGTCAAACCGATTCTTGATAGAATTGATTTTGCTAATCTATTCAGGGCTGGTTTTATCTTACATACTGGGATAACAGTCATCAGCAGAGAATCGGGTAAGTTAGTTTACGATAATCCAAAGCCTATAATAGTTAACTCACAATATGGGAAGTTGATAATCGGTACAACGGGTAATGACACATATACTGACGATTTCACTTTCCTGCTGGAACCGGCTGGTAATGAGATATACACGATACAGGAAAGACCATTTAACAGTTTTGCTTCAATGATTGATATGTCAGGAAATGATTTATATCAGAGCACAGGAAGACTTTTTACAAGTGATTTCGGGATTTTCTGCTCACTTGACTTGGCAGGAAGTGACACTTATAGAGCAAAGAGAATGTTTTCATCGGAATTCGGTTATCAATTTCATTATGATGTTCAAGGTAATGATATATACCAATCAAAAACCCGTTCCTGCGGCTATGCGGCTTTTGGCGTAAGCGTGCTTCAAGATGGTTCTGGTAATGACACTTATCTTTCGGACAGGTATTCTTTAGGAGTTGGAGCCACAGGTGGTTGTGGTGTTTTGTTTGATGTAGCCGGAGATGATCTGTATAAAAGCACCGGCAAAACAGGTGTTGTTTCTGCCTCACAAGGATTTGGGTACGGTTCTGCGTCAGTCGAGGGAGGAATTGGTGTTCTATACGATAAGTCCGGGAACGACTTATATGTAATAAATGACTTTGGTCAGGCTGCAGCAATCAATAACGGTGTAGGTATATTAATTGATGAACAGGGAAATGATACATTTTTTGGGGACAGCAGAGTACAGGGGTATGCAGAGAATAGCTCATTTGCTTCTCTCTTAAACGGGACAGGCAACGATAAATACAATGTTTCTTCATCCCTTGATAGCTCTTCTTCCAAGAAGTGGTCTTTTGTCTTGAAAAGAGACATGGAAGGAGATGATAGCTATTGTTATCCAACCAATACACTGTTATCTTTTAAAGAATCAGCCTTCTATCAGTTCGACTTTTCCGGTAATGACCACTATCAAACTGGTCGTTCCGATAAAGGGATGTATTCTATTGGAGCAGGTATGTTTCTTGATGGCGGTGGCGAAGATGTTTATACAGCCGGATTTTGTATAAACGACACATTGCAAACAAGGGGCTATTACTGCGTCATTAAGGACACCCTTTCGACAATTGCATATTCGACAGACAATCAAATTGTTAAATCAAAATCAACCATTGACACTACACCTGTGAGTACAATAGAATCTTTGCTTACTCGCAGCAGAAATGAAGCTTTATCACATTTAGTTGCAATCCCTGACACAACTTCAGGGAAATGGGAGTTAGTAAAACGACTCAGTTACGACCCGGATGAAGCAACAAGATATGTCCTACCGGATATCTTCAATAAAAACAATGTAAACAAAAGCAACTTGCTAATACTGGATGCTCTGTGCAATGATACCTCCTTCAGAGTTGCAGCTAAAGCCAGAGAGATTCGTGATTTAATTAAGAAAAAGAAAAAATGAGGGGATTATGAAACACCTGACAGCATTATTACTACTGGTATTGATCTTCACCTGCTTGCATGGCGAGATTCTAACTTCAGGAGAACGACAACTGATTGTGGACCAGTTATCCAAAGCCGGATTACAGGAAAACGATATGAGTTTCTTAAAAGATTGGGTAGCTTCAACCTATTTCAAGGTGCCTGCCGTAATTAATGTACTCAACAATCCACTGGAATTGCCTGTTCTTGCTGAAGAACTTAAAAGTAGTGCAGACTTCGGTGACACTGCCCTGTTCAATTACTTGCAGCAATATGTTACTCAATACTCCGTTCCTATAGATTTTGATGTGAATTATTATGCTCTTGAACTACGCGAAAATGTTCAAAAACCTAATCAGCTTTTCGATTTTGTTCAGAATTTCTATGAAATGGCTGAACCTTATATGAATAAAGCACTGAAGGAACTTACTCCTACAGACAGAGATATCCTGCGAAAGTTTGCCTTCACCAGCTTTATGGAGAGTGAAGATTCTTTAAAGTATCAATCCCTGTTTAATGATATGGAAGTGCCATGGGGAAAGCAGGAATACGATGTGGAAGATATGGTGGAATTGCAAGAAATAATTGCCAAGGTTGACTTTCCTGCACTCATGGAGGCGGGTTATATAGTTCATCTTTGTGCTGAACTTATCAAAGATAATTATCTGTTAATGGAATTCAAGAAGGCAAAACCGGTTACAATTGAAACAAGATGGGGTTGGATGGCTTTCGGAAGCCCTAAGGATGACATTTACAAAGGTTCTTACTGCTTTATTTTTGAACCAGGCGGGAATGATAACTATTATGACATTACTAATCCTGCAAATCCCTTCCAAATTGTAATTGATGGTAAGGGAAATGACCAATATGCAGGTACAAAAGTAGCATCTCTTTTCGGAGCTCAATTCAGTATAGCTATTGGCTATGACATGAAAGGTAACGATGTTTACAGAGGGGATGACTTCAGTTTTGCATCCTTCTTCGGTTATCAGTTTTTTGAAGACTCATCCGGTGATGATATCTACAGAGGTGAAGTTTATTCTATCGCCTCAGCTTCTTACGGAGTTTCCGTTATCAGGGATAGAAAAGGGGATGACCGCTACTCTACAGCGGAGTATGGAGAAGGATTCGGAAGTACTCTGGGTTTCGGTACTATCATGGATTTAGAGGGAGATGATTTTTACCTTGCCGGAGGCAAACATCTGCATGAGCCCTTGGCTCCATTTGATTATCTCTGTATGGCTCAGGGTTTCGGGTTCGGTATTCGACCTGATTATGCAGGAGGAATCGGTTTGCTGTATGATCGTTCAGGAAACGACAGCTATCAAGGTGGAGTTTATTCACAAGCCGGAGGCTATTGGTATGCACTTGGGAT
>JAFGVF010000147.1 GCA_016938155.1 Candidatus Cloacimonadota bacterium | reverse complement strand
CAGGTGACCCGCAGGAGACCCGCAGGAGCAACGCATCGGGATGAATGGTAAAAAGCATGATAAATACAGGTGTGTACTGTGTATTTTTCAGTTCCTGGAGATAATATTATGTAAACTAAGAAATTCGGTAGGCTGGAAGCATGTTTTAAAGTATGGCACGCATCCCTGCTTGCCCTCTTATATTCAGCGGGGCTTCATGCGAAGGGGAGTTCCGTGTCTCTCATGTAGAGACACCTTAGAGATGAAATAAAGTGTCCACAGTTAAAAACAGGAGTAAAATGATTAAACAGCGTTGTAATGTGATTGTAGATATATTGATTTAGAGAAAACAGAAAAACTCCAAATATAAAAAAACTTGCCAAAGAAATGATAGTTCAATTGATTAGCATAATAAAGCAAAAGCGAGGTATAAATGAAGAAAACATTGTTTTTAATAGTTCTTTTAAGCATAAGCTTATTGTTTGCTGAAGGATTCTCAATCAATACTCCGGCAGGCTCAATTTCAATGTCAGTAAATGACAATAGCTCAACGACCACTGTTTCATCAAAAACAGTTACTGTGGAATATCTTGTTAACGATATTGTTAAGAATCTTGAGCAGTTGGAAAAATACCACGAAAAGCTTAATAAGTTTGACCAGAAGAAATGTCAGAACCTTCTTGATGAAGTGTATTCCAAACTAGCTCTTATTCCAACTAACGGGACGGTTGTAATATCTTCAGGAACAACTTCCAACGATGTTTCCGATGGGAATGTAAACATTAATGTAACCATGAATGTACCCCAGGAAGACCCTGAACCTCAACAAGTACAAGCAAGACCTAAACCTGTTGAGCATGAGAAGGTTCCTATGAGTTCTATCGACTTTAATGATTGGTGCAAGAGAATAAAAAATGAAAGCTTTGCCGATGATCAGTTGAGAGTTGTGAATATGGGAGCAAAGAATGTGTGGTTGACCTGCGACCAGGTTAAAACTGTGCTTGGTTTGTTCTCCTTCTCAGAAGACCAGCTTGATGCATTAAAAGTACTTTGGCCCAGAGTTACGGATAAACAGAACAGCTATAAGGTGTTGGATAGCTTCACTTTTTCAGCTGATAAGGAATCCGCTGAATCAATAATGAACTAAAACAATTTTGGTAAACCAGGGACCGTAAGGTCCCTTTTTTCATTTATGAAAATCAACGGAAAACAGATTAGAACAGTGGCACTTAAGAATGGCATATTAGAGCTAATTGACCAGAATAAGTTGCCATTTGCCGTAGAAGTACTCTATTTATCCACAGTTGATGAAATTGTGTGTGCCATCAAAACAATGCAGGTGCGCGGAGCTCCTGCTATCGGGGCTACGGGAGCATTTGGGTTGGCAGTGGCGATGATGCAAAGCAGGGAGGAATCCTGGAAAGAGGATATCAGGAAAGCGTATCAGAAACTGCTTGATTCCAGGCCTACTGCAGTTGATTTACGCAATTGCCTCGACGAAGTCATGGATGGAATATCCGATATATCTGATTATAAACAAGCGATTTCTGCAACAATCAAAGCAGCAGAAAGAATTGCGGATAATAATGCTGAAGCATGCAGACGGATTGGGATATATGGAGCATCATTAATTAAATCCGGCATGAATGTTTTAACTCATTGTAACGCAGGGGCATTGGCAACAGTTGATTATGGAACAGCCCTTGCTCCAATTAGAATTGCATACGCTCATGGCACTGAATTCAGCGTTTTTGTAGATGAAACAAGGCCCAGATTGCAAGGTGCAAGACTGACAGTTTTTGAACTTTCGCAAGAGGGCATTCCATACAAGTTGATTACGGATAATGCAGCGGGATATTATATGCAAAAAGGAATGATTTCGTTAGTAATAACCGGTGCAGACAGAATCGCTTTGAATGGAGACACAGCAAATAAAATCGGAACTTATTCCAAGGCGGTTTTGGCAAAAGAAAACGGTATTCCTTTCTATATTGCAGCTCCAGCTACTACTTTCGATTTAAATACTGCGACAGGTTCCGGGATCCATATTGAAGAAAGAGACAGGGAAGAGGTTATTATGATGAACCAGACCTATATAACTATTCCTGAAGCTGAAGTGTTAAATCCCGCATTTGATGTCACACCGGAAAAATATATAAGCGGATATATCACAGAATTTGGCATTTTTAATAGAGACAATATTCATGTATTACACAAAATAATAAGAGAATCAACCAAGTAGATAAGGCTATAGAGCCTGTTTATCTGACTTGGTCTCTTTGAAGAACTATTGAGATAGCTGTTTCTAACTGATCTTTATAAAGAGGTTTTGTAAGGTAATAATCCATTCCGACGGCGAGGCATTTCTCTTTATCGTATTTCTCTGCCTGAGCAGTAAGAGCAACGATTGGAGTGTACACATTGAGCTCTTTTTCTAACTCCCGGATTTTCATCGTTGCCATAATACCGTCCATGATAGGCATCTGTAAATCCATAAAAATTAGATCGAACCGATCTTGTTGATACATTTCACAACCTTCAAGACCATTCTTTGCCCACTCTATGCTCGAGGCATACTGATTAAGATAACTCTTTGTCAACTTCATGTTGATTTTGTTATCTTCGACAATAAGAATTTTTAGTGTTGACGTTTTAATACTCCCAGTTTTAAAAATATGTAATAATCAACCAAATACTCCCAATTACTACTAATCTAACAAACCAGACTTACAGAATACTTGTCAATCGAAAATTACTTGCTATCCTTGTAGCGTTAAAAAGATGAGTTGCATTAAGTAAAAGCTTACAACAAGTTAATTATACTTTGAATACATCTAAAAAATTGGAAAATTTGCAAGAAATTATAAATATTGCCAAAAATGAGATGATTGCATTAATTGGACAAAATTAATAATGCTGGAGATACTATGAGACACTTTTCTCTGTTTGTTTTGTTTCTGGTTTGCTTTATCGGATTATCAGCAGTTTCAGAAGAAACTACCGCCCGGATTATGAAATATTCAGGCAAAAACGCACTTGCTCTGTTGGATTATAACGGTGAACTAACAGGTAAAGAGAAAGAGTATTGCGATTTATTGTTGGATAATAGCTCTGACTCCGATCTTGCTGTGCTTACTCCATCATATTTAGAAGAGAATATTACCTTCGCCCTAAAAGCAAAAGAACTACCATTTGCTTCAGACATCCCGGAAGATATCTTCCTTCACTATGTACTCCCACCCAGAATAAGCCAGGAGCCTCTTGAAGATTGGCGTCAGCTTTTCTATAATGAGCTCTACCCTCGAGTAAAAGATTGTAAAACTCTTCGAGAGGCAAATCTTGAAGTCGATTTATGGTACAATGAAGGCACCTATTTTAAACAAACCAGTGGAAGAGATTTAGCACCCTTAACTTGTATTAAATGGAGCTGGGGGCGTTGTGAAGAGATGATGATTCTCTTTATGGCTGCAGCAAGAAGTATTGGTTTGCCTGTTCGCTCTGTTTCAGCACCTTATTGGAGCTTTACTGATAGTAATCATGCATGGGTTGAAGTCTGGACTGATGATGGATGGAAAGTTACCGAAGAGGGTTATCCACTCGAATACGGTCAAACAAATTGGGTTACAGATACAGCTATGAGAGCACCAATAGTAACATCCACTTGCTTTGGAGACTATGAAAGCCCTCAAACGATTAAGATTAAAGAGCATTCAAGTAAACTCAATATCACTTCCAACTACGGTGATACTTCTTTAGCAACAATCACAGTTAGAGATGAAAACTTTGATCCAATACCTGAAGCTGATATATATCTATACGCAACAACATTTGGTGGATTATTCGGTTTCTTCTGGGAGAAAACTGATTCTGATGGAAGGGTTTCGGTTGAACTCGGTAGAACAACAACCTGGGTTACTGCAAGAAAAGACTCATTATTCGGAACAGGAAACATCAGTACGGTTGCAGGGAAAAATGATATTGAAATTGTTCTCAAAAATAACTACTATCTGGATGAATCCTTTATAAATTACTTCCCACTTGCGGGTAACAAAGAAAGACATTTTCAAAAGGATGAAGCATTAATACAGCGTTTGAATGAACGACGAGAATTGGCAAATCTCCGTCGTCAGAAACGCTATCTCGAAAACAAAAAGAGCGACCAGTTTGTTAAATACTTTAGACTTCCAGATGCTGATGAAGACATTAATACCTACTCAGCAGAAAGAGATAAATTCTTGGAACACGGTAACGACTTGTGTGATAATGCCAATGCCTATCTCTATGTGTTTGGAAAAATTGCCGACACTGAAAATGCCGATACAAAACTGAAAGTCCTTACAACTATGATGACTACATGGGACACAAAAGACCTTACGGAAGTTCCTGATACAACTGCCATTCTTGATATTGTGAATGCATATTCAGACCGGAAAA
This sequence comes from Candidatus Cloacimonadota bacterium, assembly GCA_016938155.1. Taxonomy (GTDB): domain Bacteria; phylum Cloacimonadota; class Cloacimonadia; order Cloacimonadales; family JAFGVF01; genus Zophobacter. Next base: position 1,408 of record JAFGVF010000147.1, on the reverse strand, counting down.
TTGCCTTTGAAAATGTTATTTCTGATTCATTGTGGAAAAGTCATGTAATCACTCCCTGCTTTGGAAGCAGACCATATCCCGAAAGTGGTTGGGAAGGGGAGTTATATCAAATGTTGAAACCATATTTGACAGAGGAGATTCCATCAACTTATGCCAATGTTACTGATTGGTTATCGAAAGTTATTGTGGAAGATGATTCCACTTCTTTGACCTATTATTCAGGTGCATTAAATCCAATTGAGATTCTCAATAAACAAAGAATAAACAGCTATCACAAAACATTGCTCTATGATGCTGTTTACCGCTTATCTGGGATCCCTTTGTCCTGGAAGGGATTCATGGAATACTATGATGGTAATGAATGGCAGAAAATCACAATTAGAGAGACTAAAGAAGATTCAGATGAAGAGCTTATCGGAGACCAAATCAAGGTATCAATCTTTCAGGATGGTAAGCAGATAAAAGCAGAGGCTTTCAAGAACTTCTTACTCTCAAGACTTGGTGAAGATGGTGAAGTTAGTTATTGCTATTTTGATGCAAAAGACGATGGGGATAATGTAATAATTGACTGGTTCAGAGCTGATAAAGATACTCCGTATTATCTTGTGAGTTTTATTCGTAATGAAAATGGGGATGCAAATGTTATCGTAAAGAGTGTTATTTCTGACATCAAGGATTATACTCTGAATCATAACACACCGAAACCCCTCTTTGATTTATCTGCTTCATGGAGTGTTAAAACAAAAAAGAGTATAGCTAAACTTATGAAGAAAGATGTTCCTAAGAACCAACCTGCCTTGATTTTTGTGAGAGGTAACACTCCTACAGAACCTCAGGAACGAATGATTGAGCAACTTGTGAACAAGAAGCAGGATTATCTTAAGAAGGGAATCCATCTTTTGATTGTTACCGAATCGAGAAAAAACACTGATTTAGAAGCATTGGATACGAAGGATATCAAGCTACTGGAAGTAAGCAAACTTCTGGAAGAGGATTTCCAACCTGCAGATTATCCATGTCTTTTCCTTGTCGATGAAAATGGCGGGATTATCAGTTCCAGCAAAGGATATAACTTAAGCATAATAGGATATTTACCTCGCTTAATAAAATAAATTATAAACTCACGGGGATATCAATAAATATCCCCGTGTTAGTTTGGATAAATTATGGCACGCATTCTCTTGATAGATAATTTCGATTCCTTTACTTTCAACTTATTACATCTGATTAAGATGGAGTGCAACCATCAAGTCCAAGTATTGAGAAATGATACACTTTCTCACTTAAATTTAGGGCTATACAGGGCAATTGTAATCTCACCAGGACCCGGAAATCCCTCAACTGCCGGAATGACGATGCAACTTCTTGCCGGTGCTTATGGAGTATTACCAATTCTTGGTGTTTGCCT
>JAFGVF010000146.1 GCA_016938155.1 Candidatus Cloacimonadota bacterium | reverse complement strand
GTGGTGATCCTGCATTCCCCGAGTACTACTATCTGGCAGGTGATGATACCCCGCAGGGACCTTCACCGGCGATTGATGCCGGAACTATGGACATTTCTCTATTCCCCCCTAATTATGAGTTCCCATTAAATGATTTATCTGGACAAAATAGATTCTATGGCAATTCAATAGATATCGGTTGTTATGAATTCCCCGGCTATACAGGAATAGAGGAGGAAACACCGAATTATCCACAGTTCAGCTTATGCAATTACCCCAATCCCTTTAATCCAACAACAACCATCTCCTTTGAACTACCGACTAAGAGCAAGGTGACACTTTCCGTGTTTAATATCAGAGGACAGAAGCTCATGACTCTTATCAAAGATGAGATGAACCAGGGCAAACACAATGTTATCTGGAATGGTCAGGATGATATGGGTAATAATGTTCCCTCGGGAGTTTATTTCTATCGGTTGGAGACATCGAATCGTAGTTTGACTAAGAAGATGATACTGCTTAAGTAATTGAAAATTGAGAGTTGAGAATTAAGAATGGAAGAGGGGAAAAATAAAACAGAATTGCTACATTCCAAAGCAAGGGCTTGAGAGCGAGAATCACAATTCATAGGTACTGCTTTAGCTGTACTCTTCTAAAGATATGGTGAAGCTGAAGCATCACTTCCTATAAAAGCTGTCCAAAAGAACAATTCTTCGTATTGTCAGCAACTCAGGAGAGTCGCAGTGCAATAAATGCATGATGAAACCACCTCATCAATGGAAGATAATAGCTTATAACCTATAGATAAAAGCAAAATGCAGGTGAAGAAACACGGAAGTCCCTGCTACGCTATGAAGTCCCGCTGAAAAGCCCAGCCCTATATTGGCTGAATGTGAATAGCCATGTGGTGTAAGCCCATGGTAACTTGCATTACAAAAAAACACCTAAGGGTAGTAGTGTTGCTTTTTAGTCAAATAAATCTCCAACCGTATGAGAAAATGCGATTTAGAAAAAAGTCTTGACTCCATAACGGGATTCAAATTTAGATGTCATTCTATATATTTATAGATAAAAAGTTAAATGGAATAAAGAAAGGAGATGAGATGGTAAAGCTCAGACTGAGAAGAATGGGCGCCCGTAATGCGCCGTTCTATCGCATAGTTGCAGTTGATGCACGGATTAAAAGAGACGGTAAATATCTCGAGTCAATTGGCTGGTATGATCCTAAACCAGAACCATTCAAACTTCAGATTGACCAGGAAATGGCACTGAAGTGGCTCAGAACCGGTGCGCAACCGACAGACACAGTAAGATCCCTGCTTAGAAGAGCCGGCGTACTTGAATTGTGGCATAACGAGAAAGAATCAGCTAAGAAAGCTCAAGTAGAGACCCAGGAATAGCAAGGAGTTAATTAATGAAGGAACTGATTGAATTCGTAGTAAAAGCTCTAGTAGATGATCCCAGTGAAGTGAGTATCACCGAAATAGCAGGAGATAAGATAACCTTATTCGAACTCCGTGTAGCTAAAGGTGATATCGGAAAAGTAATAGGCAAGCGTGGACGCACAGCTGGTGCAATCCGCACTATCCTAAACGCAGTCAGCACAAAGCAGGGAAAGCGAGCAGAACTCGAAATAATCGAGTAAATGCAACAATCAGATTTAATTCCCATCGGCAGGTTAGGAACTGTTTATAAAAACACGGGTTATATCTCCTTCAAACCTTTAAAGTCCTTTAGACCTGCCCTGTTTTCTAAGAAAAACTTTTATTTGATCTTTAATAGTGACAGAGTGTTTTATGTAACTCTGGATAAAATTAAGCAATATCAAGGTAAACTGTATCTCAAGTTTATAGAGGATGGAATCGTCGAAGAGCTGGAGATAGTGCAGAAAGCCCTTGTTTTAATTGAGAAAGAGCAGTATCAGGAGATAGAGGGACAAAGCATCTCTCTTATCGACTATACCGTCATATTCAGAGAACAGGAGATTGGAACGGTTCAGGAGATAATGGAAGATTCTTTTCAAGACCGTATTATAGTTGAGTTGTTTGATGGTAAGGAAGTTATAATTCCTGATGTTGAACATTTCATCTCTAAGAAGGATGCTGAGAAGAAACTCCTTTATACTCAAAATATTGAGGAACTGCTGGAACTATGAAATTCGATGTTTTGACCCTTTTCCCGGCAATGTTTCACTCCTTTATGGAGGCGAGCATTGTTGCAAAAGCCATTAAACAAAATGCCATCGAGATAAGTCTGGTTGACTTTCGGGATTTCACTTTTGTGAAGAGCAGGCAGGTGGATGATTATCCCTATGGAGGAGAGGCAGGTATGGTTATAAAACCGGAACCTGTATTCAGAGCAGTTGAATTCATCAGAGAAACGAATACCTCATCCCATCTAATCTATTTTACTCCCCAAGGCAGACCTTTAACGCAAGAGATTGTCAGAGAATATGCTGTTTGTGAGAATGTGATAATCTTGTGTGGTCACTATAAAGAGATTGACCAACGGGTTAGAGATGTACTTGTAACGGATGAGATATCACTCGGAGATTATGTGCTTTCGGGTGGAGAACTGGCTGCCATGTGCTTTATTGATGCATGTGCCAGATTGCAACCCGGAGTGCTCAAAGATATTGAGTCAGCAAACTCAGACTCCTTTGAAGATGGATTACTGGGTTATCCCCACTATACTCGTCCGGAGGAGTATGAAGGAATGAAAGTTCCTGAAGTTTTACTATCAGGTAATCACAAAAAGATAGAGGCTTGGCGGAAAGAGAAGGCATTAGAAATAACGCGAGAGCGGAGAAGAGATTTATTAGATGAGTAAATTTTACCTTGGACTTGTTCACTATCCTGTGTACAACAAATTTAATGAAGTTGTTACGACTTCAATAACCAATCTTGATGTGCACGATATTGCCCGTTCGTGTCTAACCTACGGGATTGAAAAATTCTATATCGTAACACCAAATGAGGGTCAGAGACAGGTATTGAAAACAATTACTGAATTCTGGCATACAGATATAGCACGGAATTATAATTCGGATCGAGTTGAAGCAATTGATATTGTGGATTACTCTCCAACCGTGCAAAGTTTGAAGGAACAGATTAAAAATCAGGAAGGAATCTATCCTATTATAGTAACAACGACAGCCCGGCAGATGCCCGGACAGATTAGTTTCAAGGAATTGAAACAAATGGATCTGAAAGGACAGCCTGTCCTTCTATTATTTGGAACCGGAAATGGTCTTGCAGGAGAAGTTTATTCTTTGTGCGACCATGTTTTGACTCCGATAACCGGAAAAGGTGCATACAATCATCTTTCCGTACGAAGTGCCGTGGCTATAGTTCTCGATAGATTAGCTTCCGAGGAATAAAGGAGGATATAATGGATATCTTACAAATGGTTACCAAGGATTTACTTCGCTCAGACCTGCCTGAATTCAGAGTAGGAGATACCGTTAAGGTTCACTATAAGATCAAAGAAGGTGCTAAAGAGCGTATTCAGATTTTCCAGGGTATCGTTATTCAGAAACGCGGTGCCGGCATGTCGAAGAGTTTTACTGTCAGAAAAATCTCCAATGGAGTTGGCGTTGAAAGAATCTTCCCTATGCATACACCCCTTATTGATAAAATGGAAGTAGTTCGTTTCGGTCGTGTACGCCGTGCCAAGTTGTTCTATCTCAGAACAGCTCGTGGTAAGAGAGCTAAAGTTCAAGAAAAGAAACATTACAACAAGTAGTTTAACACTAAAAAAAGGGAACCGATTCGGTTCCCTTTTTTGTTTACCAGACAGTGAGACAACACATTCTTATGAGTCCGGTAAACATCAATATTGCAATCAATACCCTTAAAGCAAAAGAACCACCCTTTCGGATGGCTCTTTTGTAGGTTTGGATAGGAATGTTTATGCTTCCACTTTCGTGATAATCTTATCAACAATCGCCTGCATGGCAATGCCTGCCGGTTTCTTGGCTATGTCATAGATAAATGGTCTTCCTTTATCTGAACTAAGGGGAATATCAATTTCGATGGGAATCTGTCCCAGCAAATCAATTCCAAAATCATGGATTGCCTTTCCTGCACCTTCACCACTGAATAATTGTATCGCGCCTCCGCAATGAGGACAGATAAGTTCTTTCATATTTTCTATGAGACCTATAATCGGTACATTCAGACTCTGAGAGAAGCGAATTGTCTTTCTGGCATCAAGGAAGGCTACATCCTGTGGAGTAGAAACTATTATTGAGCCTGTAACTTTTTTAAGTATCTGGATAACGGAAAGGGGTTCATCACCTGTTCCGGGGGGACAATCTACAATAAGATAATCCAAAGCAGGCCATTGAATGTCTTCCATAAACTGTTTAATGGCTGACATCTTCATGGGACCTCTCCAGATAAGAGGTGCATCCTGATCTTCTATGAGAGATGCAATAGACATTACATGCAAATTATCATGTACACGCACTGGCATAGGTTTATGAGTGTCGAGGTCTGCCATTATGGGATTACCCTCAACTCCAACCATCTTAGCTATTGATGGTCCATGAATATCAACATCAAGAATACCAACTTTCTTCCCCGCAAGGGCAAGACCGTAGGCAAGGTTTACGGATACAGTACTTTTACCGACTCCGCCTTTTCCACTTATTACGACAATTCTGTTCTTTATCCTGGACAGATTGTCAGTGAGCAGTTGCTCCCGCTCCTCAGGAGTAGGGATTTTTTGTTCGTCTGACATCACTTCCTCCAATAATTTATTTAGTGGATAACCAAAGCGTGAGTGTGTTTCACCTGTCAATTAAAAAGAAAAGAGAATTTCCCATGTTATGTGAATCGCTTCAACTTCTCATGCCTAAGGGATATTGTAATCATTAGTGTGGAGATGTAAAATGGCAGTTCCTGAAAATACAAACTCAATTTATTCCTCCAATACTTGGTTAATCAAAACAAGATCCTTTATCGTAACTTTTCTATACATACAAAGCACGAAGAATATATTCTGACATTGAAAAAGGGAATCGAAGAAATTTTTACAAAAGATGACACATGATAAAGAAATGCGTACTTCTTGGGGATAGTCACAGCTTAGAATTGAATTCAATCAAATGGGAAGTATCTATTAATATGCATCCAAAACTTATAAACTTATGTTTATAAAGTAGATGCCTTAATCATAATCACACTTAGGGAAGCTGAGGTTTCCTCTTTGGGACTCACAATTCTGTAAGAAAATAGTTCTTTACAAAGAAATCCCAGTAAGGTTGTGTGCATCATGATTTTGTTAAGAACAGGATAGGATAAAATGATACTTCATATTGAGATGGAAATGGGGCTGCATGGTGGAATACAGCAAACAATGAATCTGATTGAAGGATTGCTTCAAGGAGGAGTGGAGACTGCAATAGTCTGCCGGAAAGGCTCAAAACTTGAGGAATTAGCCAAGAAACAGAACATCAGATGCAAGGCTATTCCACATTTTTATAAAGGAGATTTCGCAGGGGGATTAGCTGTTGCCGGATTTGCCAGAAAGAACAAAATAAGTCTGATTCACTGCTATTCACCGGAGTCATTGAAATTTGGAGTATTGGTAAAATTAGTCACGCATAAGCCCTTAGTTTATACCAGAAGAGAATGTGATGCATCTTATCATAATGCCTTTAGCAAGTTTATCTATTCTCAGATTGATATGATTGTTTGTACCTCGGAAAGAATTCGTAAGTTGAGTCAAAAAGAGGGACTGGAAAAGTTATCTGTAATCAGGAATGCAATAGATTTAGCCAAAGTGAATACATCTGACAATAAGCATATCGTAAAAAACTCTCTACCCTCTCACAGCTTATTGATAGGTTCTGTTATTACTTCGAGCCTAAATAAGGATTATACAAATCTTGTTAAAACAGCAGCCATCATTCTGAGGAAACATCCTGAAGTGCTGTTCCTCACTATAGCTGATGGAAAGATGGTTGATAAAATAAAGAAGATAACTTACAATCTCAATATTTCCGATCGATTCATACTCACAGAACAACCTGAGAATGTTTATGATTACTTGAAGGCTTTTGACATTTTTATTCTTGCCTCTAAATCAGATGATGCAGTGACAAATCTGCTTGATGCCATGAATTGTGGAAAACCGTCCGTATGTGTTGATGCAAGTGGTCTTGATGAAGTTATTGTTAATAGACAAAATGGACTATTGGTACCTGAAAAAGATGCCTATACTCTTGCTCAAGCAGTTAATTTGCTTATTGAAAACGCTGAATTAAGAAATACTCTTGCCGGGGCAGCCGGGAAATCGGTAATGCATTATGGATTAACATCCTATTTAAAGCAATACCAAGAGTTATACGAAAGCTTAAAATCAAGAACTTTCATTACTAATTAGGCTTACTTTACACTTATCTTAAATATCCCTTCCTGAAAACACTATGGTAGATTATCTGCCACTTTCTTATCAGATTCAGGGGTTTATGTTTTTTAGGATAATCCTTGGGGTTAAGTTTCTCTAAAGCAGTAACTATTCTTTTGGATGTACTTCCATCTAAATATGGATTCACCTCTTCCAATGCCTTATCTCTCTGAAGCTTCAACTTATCGGGATATGGTAAACAGTAATCAATTGCTTCTC
>JAFGVF010000145.1 GCA_016938155.1 Candidatus Cloacimonadota bacterium | reverse complement strand
TTGATAAATACCGGGAATACATCAAGAAGGGCGGTTCTCCTATTAAAGGAGCTGAGGAGCAGATAAAAAGCATAGCATCCGGATTACGTGAAGCGGCTTCAAAACAGGAAGCCAAAGATATTGCAGATATCCAAAAGAAAGAGGCTGAAACCACAGCTTTACTCTGGAAGGAAACCTCCACCCGGTTTGCATCTGAATTAGATAAACAGCTCGTAGACCTTGATATATACTATGCTGAGGCAATAAAGAAGGCTAAAGGAAATCAGGCCCTTATTGATCAGCTAAACAAGAATAAGACCAAAGATCAGGATATTGCTCGTTTAAATAGTCAGCTTAATGGCATCGGTTTTGGCGAAGAAATAAGCCTGAATAAAAACGAATCATCCAATACAGGTATGTTTGAGTTACTTGAACGTGAAAAGACCGCTATCATGAGGAAATATGCGCTAGAACGCATATCAATCCTTCGTGAAATGGGTACAGAACAAGCTAACGCGGATGCGGATGTTCTTCAAAGTCTTGTTGGTAAGTATGATTCAATTCTATCTAAGCCGAAATCCATTAAATCACTTGTAGATGAAAAGTCGTTCAAAGCGGTTCAAGATCATTTTATTGAGCTAGGAAACAGCGAAAAGGATGCAACAAAGAAAACTGAAAACTTCTTTACAGGATTTGTAAATGGGGGAGAGATTGCCTCTGATGCTGTGGGGATTCTTAAGGGTGCTTTTGGAGGCATATCAGATGAGCTTGATCAGGCTTTGGATGCGGTTATGAGCATTGCAGAAGGTTTTGCAACCGGTGGTTTGACCGGTGGTATTGTTGCAGCTGGACAAGAGATTATTAAGACAACAGTTGGTTTGCTTAGTGCAAAGAAAGAGATCGATGCTTCGATGATCGAAGGATATAAATCTTACATTGAGGTTATTGATCAGCTTATTGATAGACAGATTGAATCACTTGAGGCACTAGGAGGATCGGAATTTACGAATACCCTAAACAAGATTTTAGCTAATATCCGGTCAGAAATAATTAAGAACAGAGAAATGCTGTTTGAGGCTCAAAATGCTGGATCAGGCGTGTTCAGCCATTCCGATGGTTATAAAGCCAATAAGATACTGTCTGATAATTTGAAGCTCCTAAAGGAATCGGGAATCGAAAAAACTGACCTCAATAAAATGACCAATGACGAGCTTGTCGGGTTAAAGGATATCGCTGATGTCTGGAGTAAGCTCCCTGAAGGCATTAAGACTTACATTAATGATTTGTCGACCTCGAAGGATAAACTGGAAGAGCTTAACGAACAATTGCAAGATATGTTGTTAGGTTTTGACGCTTCAAGTATTTCTGATGCCATTGTGGAAAGCTTTACCGATTCTTCGATTGATAACGCTATGGATGATTTATCCGGTAAAATGGATAATTTTATATCTGGGATAATGAAGAATCTTTTAACGAATCTTTTGCTTACAGCTCCAATTACAGCGGCTATAAATCAGCTAATGAAAGGTCTGGCCGTGTATGATAAAGACGGGAATATAACCGGATTCAAAAATGTTGATGATATCGAAAAGGGCGTACTTTCCAACTTTAAAGATACGATAGAGGGGTTATCGCAAGGGTTCGGGGAAACGTGGAAAAGTCTGTCAAGCGAATTAATGAATGCCGGGATTGATATTAACGCTGAAAGTTCCACCTCCCAAAGTGCAAGCTCTAAAGGGTTTCAGTCTATGAGCCAGGATACGGGAAGTGAATTGAACGGACGCTTTACGGCCCTCCAAATGGCAGGGGAAATTGTAAGCAAGCAGTCTGAATCACAAACAGGTTTGCTTAATTCTCTAGATATGAGCGTGAAGGAAATCAAAGATGCTTCTTTTGAACTCCGAGACCTACATCTGCAAAGTGTTGTGCATCTTGCTGCAATTAATAAAAGTACATCTGTACTCCCAGAAATGGCAGATGATATAAAGAAGGTTGTAAGAAATACCGAGAATTTATAATGCAGAACCATATGACTCAAGATGAATACAAAAATATACTATTCCCCAAAGGGGGTGATGGTGATAAGCTAGATAAACTAGGCATTCGACCTCCTGATTTGACAAATATGCAGAAATGGAGTCCGAAAAAATCAACTGTTTTTTATTTTAGTACGAAAGAGAAAATGGATAGATTCAAAAATCGATATAAAATTTTGTGCACATAAAAACATAAGGGGTTGATATTTCAACTCCTTATCTTGTGTTTAACCCATATAGTTATTCTTTTACCTCGTCGTTATCCAGCTTCTTTTCAAGTATCTTTCTGATTTTGGCAATATCGGAAGTCATACCCCACCATCTCCAAAGAAAAATAACAGCAATTACCACTGTTATTACTGCATACCATTGTTCATCTGTACTCATAATGTATTTATTTAACGGTTATATTTAGCTTTGTGCCACACTTAGGGCAGGTAATAGAAGCTTCATCTGAGACAAAAAGCTCTGCAATGTTTACATCAAGTGCTGAGGCTATTTGCTCCAATGTCTTTAATGTTGGGTTTCCTTGCAATGTCTTTGATAGATTAGCCTGTTTCATGTCAATTTTTTCAGCAAGTT
>JAFGVF010000012.1 GCA_016938155.1 Candidatus Cloacimonadota bacterium | reverse complement strand
TTTTGTAATTAGAAGGATGGGCTCTAAAGATAAGAGCGGTATTTTCATTTAGATTATTGGCATAGTCCTTTAAATGGGTGCGATTAGTCGTGCCTACTTCCACCATCTTAGCCCCGGATGCCTCCATTATATCAGGGATTCTAAACGAACCGCCAATCTCCACCAATTCCCCTCGAGAGACCAACACCTCTTTGTCCTTTGCAAGCACATTGAGTATCATATAAACAGCACTTGCATTATTATTAACAAGTATGGCATCCTCAGCCCCGGTAAGCATGCAAATCAAATCTCGGATATGCTCCATCCGGTGTCCTCTGCTGCCATCTTTGAGGTCAAACTCTAAATTACAGTAATTCTCAAAGATTGGTTTCATCTCTTCATAGACCTTCATCCCCAGCGGAGCTCTGCCAAGATTTGTATGAATGATAATACCTGTGGCATTAATAACTGTTTTCAAGGACGGTTTCTCCTGCTCAATCAGGATATTCTCTATGCTCCCAATCAGTTCTTTCAGAGCAGGAACTACTCCTCCCCGAGAGCAATCTGCTCTGACATTATCAAGTGAATGTCTGATGAGAGCCGTTACATAGTCACTGCCGTATATCTTGATTAACGCCTTAATCTCAGGCTCGTTTAAGAGCTTACTCACACTCGGAATCTTTCTTAAATCTGTCATTTTACCCTCATTCCTAAGTTTTTCCAATATCTCTGCCGGTAGATTATACAGGAGAAAGTCATCCTCCTTTTCCCAGCTTTTGAATCCAATTTTATTCATATCCGCCCGATACTTGCCTTTCGGAAGTGCCGTTTGGATTTCATATATCTTCTTATCCTGCCCGAAACACTCAACAGCTTTGATTAGCTGTGCCAACTCACCCTGAGTTTGATACTCTATCATCGAAATCCAGAGAGCCGGCTCATAATCTGCCATCCCGACAAAAACAAATCCTTTTACAATACCGGATTCTCTATACTCAAAAAACACTCCGTCTTTAAGGATTGTCTCTATCCATGTTTTCTCAAGATATGCAGATTTCCATCCCTTCACAACATCGTTATCAGCCTGTTTCAGATAGTTTGACGATTTGATACGCTCCAATATATAATCAATATCATCAACTCTGACTATATTCTTTGGAAAGGTTTTCTTTCGTTTATTTATGTTGTATTCTTTAAATGAGAAGCTTTTTTGAAGGACAAATCCCAGATGCTCATTCGCTTTAATTGATTGCACATTATCATAATAGGTGATAAATCTTACGGAATCAATTTTGGGTATTTTCAATAATTCTGCAAAGAAGAACTCAGCAAGTTTATTGGTAATCCCTTTTCCTTCATAAGCAGGGTCTTTCCTTAATCCTTCCATCCAGATATTACCCGGTGTAATAAAGCTCATTCTTCCGAAACCAATCAGTGTCTCTTGCTCAAAGTATCCGGCTAAAACGGCTGCTTCATCCTCAAGCCATCTATCTATAAGAAAGGGAATATAATCCTCACCCTCCCATATATCTTTTGTGATTCTCAGGATCTCGTTTTTATCGTTTAAAGTCAGTTTTCTTATCATAGAAATGAAAAAAGGGCAGTAGCACTGCCCTTGTCAATAATTCTTTTATCCGCTTATTTCATGCTGTCAAGATACTTCTGAGCATGAACCCCGTATTTAGCATCATCTTTGGCTATTTCAAAGTCAGCTTTTGCTGCTTCTTTATCTCCTAAATTGAATTTTGCCACTCCTCGAAGGAAATAAACCACTTTCTTACCGGTATCCTTTTCAATAACCATATTGGCATATTTGATAACTTTGTTGTCATCTTTCTGTTTGTAATAAGCATTGCAAACCCACAAAGCAACCTTGGGATCAGCTTCCTTTTCAAGATATTTTACATACCAGTCTAAGGCATTTTTATCATCCTTCAACTGCTGATAGGCAACTCCGATGGATTTATATGTGCTGATAACATCTTCCTCAGGTGGATTAATCTTAAGATATTCCTTGGAAAGCTCTATAGATTTCGGATAGTTTTTTACCTTTTTATAAGAGGAGATAATGTTTTTGTAGAAGTTGGCATCCGGTTCGGGTGTATTTGCCTGAATGTACTCGTACCATTTCACCGCCTGTGCATAATCCTTGGCTCGGAAGTAATAGTAGTTTGCCACTTGTGTGGCAAGTGTGGTGCTTGTGTTGCTTTCAAGATATTTTTCAAGCATCTCAACGCCCTTCGCTTCTCGGTCAAGGTCGTTTTTCAGTATATCAAATTTCTGAATATATAAGCTCTCATCATTCGGATTTTGAGCCAATCTCATGTCAAAGTACTCCAAAGCTTCTTCATAATTCCCCGCACTTTTATTGGCAATGGAAAGGTTCTTGATAAGGATATCAATTTGCACCTGTAAAGAATCCTCTGCCGGAGCCTCAGTGAGTAATTCCTTATACTTTTCAAGAGCTTTTTCATAAGCATTCACTGCTTGCTGATAATCAGGGGGATTTGTCTGGATGAATTCATCTCCAAGCTTTGCATTCTCTATCGCCTCATTCTTGGCAAGGATATAGTCGTTACCGGTTAAGGCTGTTACCGGAATCGCTACGGATATCAGCAAAACAAAGGTTATGATTGTTATCATCGTTCTTCTCATACTTCCTCCAGAAGTTTTTTTATATCTCTGTTTTAGATAAAAATTTACAACTTTGATTTTCGTCAACCGTTTTTCTTTGTCAAGCTTTTAGCTTCAAATTATGATTTTTCTCACCATCCCAATATTCCCCCCTCTTCATCTCTACTGTTCGTCCATTCAAAACGCGTTAACTATTCGTTAGAAAGTTGTGCACAATTTGTGGATAACTCGTGCCTCTCCACGGGAGGCCCACGGGAGGGTAACGGGTAGCCGACGCGTCATCCACGCGTCTTGAATGGACTTATAGTAGAGAACTGATTGGGAACCGGCTAAGTAACCACTATGTAAACAGGGATAACGGATATAAAACGGATACGGACAGAATTACTGATATTTATGCTTTGTTATAAGCTTTTTCTGAAGTTTGCCTTAGAAATGAGATTCAAGTAAGCAAACATGCTACTCTTTGTGTGAGAAGTTGTTAATTATAATGATGAGAAACAATGACATTACCTTAATTCAGAATAATTAAAGAGTTGACGAAATCTACACCCTGTATTTAGAAGGAATCACTATAATAAAATGAGGTTTTTCACATGCACGGCATAGTTAAATGGTTTAATAAGAATAAAGGATACGGTTTTATATTATCCAGTGATAATCAGGAGTATTTTGTACATTGGAAGTCAATAGTAACTCTAAATCCGATGGATTTAAAGGTACTTGAGCAGGATGAACAGGTAGAGTTTGATCTGATGC
>JAFGVF010000144.1 GCA_016938155.1 Candidatus Cloacimonadota bacterium | reverse complement strand
TGGAATTTCGTTAGAATCTCCCTAGAGCCTCCCTAGACCCTCCCTGGGATAGGCTAAAGTTATCCACAATTTGTTCATAACTTTTTCAACATTTTTTCCATAGTCTCAAAGCGGGGCATAAAGGGATTAATATGGCAAAAATACCGGAAAATGAAAACGGAGTTTATGAAAACAGGATAATGAACTGAAAATGTTAAAGGAAGGGAACACAAATGGGATTTAAGTTGGAGATTAGCTGGAAGACAGGATTGCTTTGGAATTTTCACTCAATTCTGCTCTCAAGAATCATCTTGAAAGTAGATAATTTGAAAGTAAGGATTGAAAACCAAACCTTGATAACTAACAGTAAATGGGTGCAGAAACAAATAATTGTGTCTATTTCAAAAAAGTACTTGCCTGATTTTGCATAAATGCCAAAATTAAAATAAGAAAATATAGGGGATATAAATCGATGGATAATAGTTTATATTTTCAGATTAACGAGACCAAGCGGGACTATACCTTAGACCAAACCATTCATTCATTATTCGAGAAAAATGCCGAGGAGATACCTGATTTAACGGCATTGGTAGAAGCGAATTATTCGATTACTTTCAGTGAATTGAACCGAAGAGCAAATAGGATAGCTCATAAGTTGATTGAAGAGGGAGTTAAGCTCGAGACGCCCGTTGCCATATTTTTACCGCGAGGCATAGATTTTACGGTATGTATGATAGCTGTTTTAAAAGCCGGAGGATGCTTTATCGCTCTGGAAGTAGATTTACCGGCAGCCAGAATACAGAATATTCTGGAGGATTTGGAAGACCCCCTCGTTTTAACCAATAGTCTTTACAATCATAATATAAACAAACTTACCACCCGATGTCTTCTCACTGATGACATTGGAATTCAGGCTTATTCAGACAAGAATCCAGAATTGGAAATACCATCAACAAGCCTTGTTTATATGATTTACACTTCCGGTTCGACCGGAAAACCGAAAGGTGTCATGATAGAGCATCACAATCTGGTAAACCTGGAACTATGGAATAAAGAGGAGTTTGGTCTGCCCCATGGTACAAGGGTAACCCAGACTGCCAAAATAAGCTTTGATGCCTCAATGTGGGAATTCTGGTGTTCACTTACCAGTGGCTATACCCTATATTTCCTGCCACATGATATTGAACTGGATTTCAACAGACTTCAGGATTGGTTCAAGTTGAATAAAATAGAAGCATGTTTCTTGCCAACCGCAGTGGCTGAGCTGTTTGTTGAGACCTATAAAGGTGAATGTCATGATTTGAAACATATCTGTGCAGGCGGTGATAAACTTCATGTAAAACCCAAAGCGAGTTTCTGCTTTGATTTATTCAATGTTTACGGTCCGGCAGAATGTACAATTATCTGTATTACAGCCCACATCAAACCTGAAGAGACTTTTCACAGTGTTCCTCCCATCGGGAGACCGATAGCAAACTCCACAGTTTGGATACTTGATGAAAATATGCAGCTTGTTCCTCCCGGCGAAATCGGCGAGATGTATCTTGGAGGAGAATGCGTAGGCAGAGGCTATTATAAACGCCCGGATCTCACTGAGAAAGCCTATATTGAAGGTTCAAAATACGGTCTGCCACCCGGGATTATTTATAAATCAGGGGATTTGGGACGGTTATGTCCCGAGGACGGGATGTATGAATGTCTCGGAAGAGTCGATAATCAGGTAAAAATACGCGGATATCGAATTGAGCTTGGAGAAATAGACAGCACCCTTGCACTTCGCAATGATATTAATCAATGTGTTGCCATTGTTCGCAATAACCCAATGGGTGAGCCCAACATCGTTACCTATTACACTTCGTCGATTAAAAATATCTCAACCTCCGTTTTGAAAAAATATCTATCTGAAAGACTCCCGATTTATATGGTACCGGAATACTTTGTTCAACTTGATGAGTTCCCTTTAACACACAATCAGAAGATTGACAGGAAGATACTTCCAGACCCTGAATGGGCACAGAACAGAAGTACGGAACGAACCGAATCATATCAAAATGAGATTGAGAAGAACATCGCCAGAGTGTGGAAAGAAGTACTTCAGGTAAAGTATTTGAATCGGAACGATGATTTTTATGAGCTGGGAGGACACTCTCTAAAAGCAGGAATGATTGTTACTCGTCTCCAGAATCGTTTTGGTTATGATATCAATCTGAAAGACTTTCTCAAGAATACTACAATTGCCGAACTTGCCTCTGTGATAAAACCGAATGACAATGTTGTGCGAGACCATATTCTGGAATATGTCCCCAGAGCAGCAGAGGGCTATCCGGTAACATACGGACAGCAAGGCTTATGGCATTTCTGGCTCTTAGACCCCAAACGAATAGATTATAATATTCCCCTTCGTGTGGACATTAAAGGCGAGTTATCAATTGATGCTCTCCGAAAATCGCTCAAGTATCTGGTTGAAAGATATGAATCTTTACACACACGATTTGATGATGAAGACGGAGAAATCAAGCAGTATATCAATACTGCGTATGAAGTTGAACTTCCCTTTGAAGACCTTACTGCAGAATCTCCTGATGATAGAGAATCAAGAATCCAGCGATCTATTAAGAAGTTGGGGAAAGTTCGGTTTGACCTTAGAAAAGGGAATCTGTATGATTTCCATCTGATAAAGACAAATCCAAATGAGTTTATCCTGTTAATAACCATACACCATATAGCCACGGACGGTTGGTCGATGGGTATCTTTATGACGGAACTTTATCAGATTTATGAAACATATCTTGCCAACAATAATCCGCATCTTGTCCCCCCTGAGTTTCAATCAATTGACTTTGCTGTTTGGGAAAGAAAAGAGGAACCGAAGCAGAGATTCTCTGAGCAATTGAACTATTGGAGGAAATTGCTGCTTCCTTTCCCTGAAGATATTGATCTACCGAAGAAAAATGGTTACACCCTCAACGAATCTCATTCAGGCAAGAGGAAATGGTGGAGTGTTGGCGGTGACCGCTATAGGAAGTTGAAACAATTCTGCAATCAATTTGAATGCAGCTCTTTTGTTGTAATGATGGCAATACTGGATGTTGTGCTTTACCGTTATACACAACAATCCGATATTGTGGTGGGTTCTCCTTTTGCCAATCGTAATCATACCGATAAAGAAAAGATTTTTGGCTTATCCACCAATCTGCTGGCACATAGATTGAGATTGAAGGGAGATGACAGATTTTCAGAGCTGCTGTTGACCTTAAATGAAACATGTACGAGTAATTATATCAATAGCGATTATCCATTTGACCAGTTATTGAAAGACCTCGGATATAAAGCTCAAGGGAGCAAACATCCTTTGTTTCAGGTTATGATGGTCTATCAGAACTATCCTCTCCCTCAAGCTCCAAAAGATAAAACATCTTTCCGGCTGAAGGAGATTGGCAATAACACATCAAAGATGGATTTGGTGTTTAATGCAGAAGAGTTCCCGGATGAGATGGAATGCTGGTTTGAGTATAACGACAATCTCTATGATGATTCTCTGATAGAAAGGATGAGCCATCACTTCCATAATGTGATGGACAGAGTTTTCGATACACCTGAGATAGAGATAAGCAGTATCAGCATCATCACAGGAAGTGAATCCTATAATCTTTTCCGAGAGTGGCAAGGACCGGAAAGAGATTATCCCCTCAATAAAACATATTCGGAGTTGCTGACACAATCCTTTGAAAAACATGCGGAAAACATAGCGTTGCGTTTTTATGGTAATTCCTTTACATATAGAGAATTGGAAATCCACATCAATTCATTTGTCCTTAAATTACTTCACACCGGAGTTCAGACAGGTGATATTGTCGGTATCTGCTTGGATAGAACCCCGGAGGCGATAATCTCCATAATGGCAGTTGTGCAGTCGGGTTGTGCTTATTTACCGATTAATCCTACCTTCCCTCAAGACAGATTGCGGAGAATGTTGCAGTTAGCCGGAGTAAAAACTGTTATAACAGCAGAGAAGTATCTGGATTTGTTGAGTGTATTTGATGGGACAATCATCAAATACGACGAGCAGAATAAATCTGAACCTACAGCACAGGTTACCATTAAAACAAGGCAATTACACGCATCGGATCCTGCCTATGTTCTCTTTACTTCCGGTTCTACCGGTAATCCGAAAGGTATAGCCGTAACCCACCGGAATTTATTGAATCATAACTTCGCTTTTATTGAGAAACTAAACCTAACTGCAGATGATAAGGTTCTCCAATTCGGTAATCTAAGTTTTGACCTTTCAGTAGAGGAGATTTTCCCTACATTGCTTTGTGGTGCAACGCTGGTGCTACGGACAGAAAAAATAGTTAGTTCATTTCCTGAAGCCATGCAATTTATCGAAGAAGAGCAGATTACTGTTTTAGACCTTCCGACAGCCTACTGGCACGAGATGGTTCATGAATTGGCAAAAACTTCCCTACCCGATTGTGTCAGGACAGTAATCATAGGCGGAGAAAAAGCTGCCGCCGATGTTTATGATATCTGGGAGAAGAATGTCAAATCTGATATTCAGCTTCTGAACACATACGGACCCACAGAAGCGACAATCATTGCAACCTGGCAGGATGCTTCACAGAATAAAGGGGACGAGTTCCTTATTGGTAAACCTTTACCAAATTATAGAGTCTATGTTTTAGATAATAATCTCCAACCCTTACCCCCTGGAATTCCCGGTGAACTATATATCGGCGGAGCAGGAGTTGCAAAGGGATATATCGGTCAGCCTGAGTTAACTTCTCAAGTGTTTATTGATCATCGTTTCCCAGATAACAGCAGAGACAGAATCTACAAAACTGGTGATATAGTCCGTTTCACACCGGATGGTGCACTTGAATTTATCGGAAGAAAGGACTTCCAGATAAAAATACGAGGACATCGTATTGAACCTGAAGAGATTGAAGCAAATCTTCGAAAGCTTTCCTCCATTCGTGACGCAGTAGTATTACCTGTTCCTGATAATTCGGGAGATATGAAATTGAGTGCTTATTATATGTCAGAATCAGGAAAAAGCATGAATGCATCGCAGATAATAAAAGAGCTTGATGAACTCCTGCCTAAATATATGATTCCGCATTATTTTGTGCACATGAAGGATTTCCCGATGACTTCCACAGGTAAAATAAATCGTAAAGGATTTCCTTCTCCTGATTTAAAAGCTGTTGAGAAAGCAGAGAAAAAGCTACCCTTTACACCTGACCAGGAGTTGTTATGCAACATAATTGCCGAGGTACTGGGAGTTGATAGTGTTGGCGTAAATGAGAATTTCTTTGAACTTGGCGGTAACTCAATTTTGAGTATGAAAGTGATAAATCAAGTGGGGAAAGCCGGGCTTATCCTAAGAATAAACGACCTGTTCAATCATAAGGATCTGGAGGATTTATCCACTAAGATGTCACATAAAGAAGTCAAAGGAAGCACTTTCGGAAGCTTCTCGCTAATTGAATTGCAGAAAGGCTCTCCTGAAAGAACTCCGCTTTATCTCCTGCATTCACTTCCGGGTGATTTGCTGGGTTATGTGAATTTAATCCGGTTGTTAGATAGAAAACAACCTGTTTACGGACTGCAGGCACTTGGACTCTTCGATGCAGAAAAAGCACATTCCAGCATTCAGGGAATGGCTTCTTATTACGCTGAGTTGATAAAACAACATTGTAAAGAGAAGAAATTGTTTTTAAGCGGTTGGTGCTTTGGTGGTAATGTCGCCTATGAGATAGCCGGAATCCTTACGAAAGATGGATTCGAAATACCTGATTTAATTCTAATTGACTCATGGGTAAAAAAACCGGTAGGCATCTTGGGATGGAAGTTTTTCAATTATAAAGTGAAATGCCTGATGAAGATGATTCCGGGTGGTATCTTCAAATATATGCGCTCGAAATTAACCGAGAAAAAGGATTATGAAAAGCTGGTTTGCAACAATATTCAATTCCTTGACCAGGGTTTGTTCGCTAATAGAACCACAGTCAGATTAAAAAACATAGATGCAATAATAAAGTACAGAATGAAAGCATATAATGGAAACATTGTGCTGTTTTCTGCCCTTCATCAAGATATGCCGTTGTTGACCGATGTAACACTTGGTTGGCCCTCAATAACAAAGAATCTGGAAATCACTTATGTTGACTCAACACATGATACGATTCTAAAAGAACCGGCTGTAAGACTTGTTGCACAAGTGATGAACCAGATATTGAATCGATAAACTATCAAAGAAGAAATAGAAAGGGCATGCAGAACATGCCCTTTTTAATTTATGGATAAACTACGGATACTTAAATACAGTAAACCTGTATCCTTTACATAAAGATTTCAATCCTATTGGGTCGCCTTACTCTCCTCAAAAATTCTCACCAGACTGCGAACCAGAAAAGAGTCATCATCCTTCATCATGTGTAATACTTCAACACTTCTATCCGTACCGAAGTGTTTCAAGCTTGAAGCGACTGTAAATCGTATTTTCTCGGATGGAGAGTTTATGTATTGTTCCAGGATTGATAGTGATTCTTTAGTTTTTAAGCTCCCGATAGTGGAAAGTACTGCCGGTACATATTTTTTCTCAACGAGAAATTGCTTTAGTCTCCCAATATGAGTACTGTCTGCCAAACTACCAGTAAGTGAGATGTAATTCTTTACAACAAGACTGTCTTCACTCTCGAAACCCATATCAAAAGTAAGCTTGAATAAATCTGAATTCTTAGCAAAGTCATAGATAGCTCTGAATGTCAGCCCTGATTTTGTATCCATAGCATTCTCGGTAATATACTTCGTAGCTTCAACCTCCTGTTTAAGGAGATATTTACGGGCTTTTTTTACTCGTTCAACAGCACTCCCCACCTCCCACTCACATGCAATGGCAAAAAGCTCCTCAACTGAAGCAAGCGAATCGACATCAGCAACTTCATCTGCAAGTTGTTCCACTGCCTTTTGTTCTATTACAGTAGAAAGAGTATCAAGACCTATTCCCCACTTTCCTGAGACCCAAGTGGAATCATCTTTTGTGCCTGTATTTGCGTAATAATCTTTCCCTTGTAAGTCAAGGAATACACCAATTCCACCAGCATCTCTGGCTGTATTGGCATATCCGTAGCTACCGTTGTTCTGTCTCTCGTATCTATCATTACCACTTACATCCAGAAAAACACCAACTGAATTTGTCAGTCCAAGTCCATTCCCACCTTCGATGGAATAATGGTCATCTCCGCCTCTATCAATCAGGAAACCAACTCCATAGTCATGTCCGGCTCCTTGTCCGGGACCATGC
>JAFGVF010000143.1 GCA_016938155.1 Candidatus Cloacimonadota bacterium | reverse complement strand
TGAAGGATAGAAAAAGGTAACATCACTATTAGCATAAGGGAGCATCTGAACGAAAGTAAGGCTCATAATCATCGTCGAGCCTTGCTCTACTTCAACTTCCGTGAATGGCATGATGAGAGGATTGGTTCCCAGATAGTTATTAATCTGGTCACCATATCCGGATCCCTGACCCGGATTACCCGGTTGATTTCCTCCCTGTAAGGTGGCAACTTCGGTTACACCATTAACTGTGAAGATTACCTGTGTTGCTGAGGCATCAGCAGGCATCGGAAAGGCATAAATAGGGTTAGCTTCATAGAATGTGGAGTTCCTGAATGTCTCGACAACAGTAGTTACAGCAACTTGATTTTCAATCCTGACATCTACGGAATAGTCGTCAAGGGCAAAAACCTGCGTTGTATTATTGGAAAAGAACATCAGACCAAGGCCGAATAGATGTGAAACGGTTAACATCAACAGACAAATAATGATTACTTTAACAGACAATTTCATATTAAACCTCCATGTATAATATTCGAACTTTATTTCAATATGCACAATCTATTCCAAATCCTTGATTATCAGTTTTGTAATCAGGAGATTTAGTATAAATAAAACGAATCTTTTTTGAGATGTATCTCTTGTTACTAAGCCCCATATCTCTGGTTACTAAGCCCCAGCTTAGTAACCTTTTTTCATTCCCAAGCTGGGGCGTTTCTTGGTAGAGACGCACGGCCGTGCGTCTATAGTATGCTGACAAGGATTTATATCTCTTGTTACTGAACCCCAGCTTAGTAACATATTTCATTCCCAAGCTGGGGCGTTTCTTGGTAGAGACGCACGGCCGTGCGTCTATAGTATGCTGACGAGGATTTATATCTCTTGTTACTGAGCCCCAGCTTAGTAACCTTTTTTCATTCCCAAGCTGGGGCTTGGGAACGAGAATCATGGAGGTACTGCTTCAGCTGTACTCTTAATTGTTACGCAATTCCCCCGAATTGCGATAGGAAATAGATTCACAGTGCGTTTTATGCGGAGTTCGGTCATTTTCATCCCTCTTTTACCCTTGTTTTGACCAACGCACTGTGATCCCGCTGTGCCGTCACTGTGAACCCACTATCCACGTGGTGTCACAGTGCGTGGGTAGTGCGAGGCTAGTGAGAAACATATACCTGAATTGTGCCTTGTTGAATAGGTAGTTGAAACAAATCTACAGTGACGATAATGCGGGTTTAGCCACGATTATGGAAGGCAAAAAATCTTTCAACCACGAACCACACTGAATACACGAACGAGGAAAATGCATGAGATAATGTCAAAAGATGCAACGCGATTCTCCCAATCTGCGAATGAGTATGGAGGGGTAGTGCCCTGTGCCTGCCCGTAATGGGGGTACTGCTTTAGCTGTACTCTTCAAAAGGCAGTGCAGCTGAAGCAGCACCTCCAAACACGAAAAAGATGCCGACAGGATGTTAGCGTACCCTGTCTATTTCGCATTGCCCCGAACTCGCGAAGCTCGTATTGGTGCGAGCTCATGGATGGGTACATCCAAAAGAGCAAACTAATGTTCGGGAATTGTGTTAATTATAACTATTATACAATGTCCGGGGATGCTTAACATAATGTTTGGTAGTATAATTGACTTACTAGCGATTAACATGGGATAAAGGCAATATGATGATTTAGCAGTCGCTAAGTATCATAGATTCCAAGTAATAAATTCTTGCTTGACATGCAATTCGCTGAAAATAATCTGACGCCGTGCGAAAGTGGCGGAATTGGCAGACGCGCTGGACTTAGGATCCAGTGGGCATAGCTCGTAGGGGTTCAAGTCCCCTCTTTCGCACCATTCTTATTATTATAATGACCATATAAAGGAGACTATTGTGAAAGTTGAAATCAAGGACATAAGTCAGGTAATACAGGAAGCAGTAATCACAATTGATGCAGAGACAGCACTTAAGGATTATTACAGTGCCTTAAAACGGGTAGCGAATAAAGTTGTAATCCCGGGATTTAGAAAGGGAAAAGCACCCATCAGCAGAGTAGAGAGAGAATATGCAAGTTATGGGGAAGAGGAATACTATAGAGTTTGGATTGATAAGTATTATCAGCAGGCTTTGAAAGAGGGTGTCATGAAACCTATAACTGAGCCGGTGCCTGAAAATATCGAATGGGAGAAGGAAAAGGAATTTGTACTTACCCTGAGATATGAAGTTGAACCACAGATAGTCGTTTCTAAGTATGAAGGATTGGAAGTACCCTTTGCTCCTATGCCGATACAGGTTCAGTTAGACAATTACATAGAATCACTACGCAATAGAGCATCTGAGTCGGTGGATGTTGATGAGCCGATTATTGAAAAAGATATAATTGATGCAACAGTAACATTCGAAGGTAATGAGACCAAAAGAGAGTTCCTGATTGACCCAAGCCTCGGAGAGAAATTTTTCGCAGATGTTTTAGGTAAGAAAATAGGCGATGAGTTTGAGACAGAGCTCAAGAAACGGCTTGTTACCGGTGATAATGAAGAAGATATGATAACATTAAAAATCATGGTTGATGCTGTCAGGAGGATTCGAGTACCTGAGTTAGATGATGATTTTGCCAAAGACTATGAATATGAGAATATGGAAGATATGATGGCAAAACTTACAGATGAACTCGCTGTGGACAATGAGAAGCAGAATCGGGAAAACAGACGGATTAGTCTTCTTAACAAGATAGCTGAAGCAAATCCTATAGAAGTACCGCCTTCAATGATTGAAAACTATGCTCATCACTTGGCAGAACCTTATGTTAATGCCTATAAAATAGAAGCTGAGAAGATTGTCCCGATGTTTATGGAAGAAGCGAAACGCGAAGTGAGAAATTATTTCATCCTAAATGCAGTGAAAGAGCTTATCCCGACCGAGATAACTGAGGATTTTAAAGCTGAGATGATTAATCTTTTTGCTCTGGAAGCAAAGATGAACATCGATGAATATAAGGAGATGCGTGCAGACTTTATAGCTTCGGAAGATTTTGAAGAGATACTGAAGACAGAACTTATCTACAAATGGTTGGAAGAGAAGAACACTTTTGTGTTGCCAACTGCCGAAGAAACAACTGAAGAGCAAGCTTAGAACAACTAAGCACAAATCTAAGGAGTAAGAGTGAGTTTTTTACCATTTGTTATTGAGCAGACAGGACGCACGGAAAGATCTTATGACATCTTTTCCCGCTTGTTGAAGGACAGGATTATCTTTATCGGTGGACCAATAGATGATGTTACTGCCAATCTGGTTGTGGCTCAGTTATTGCACTTGGAAGCCGAAGCACCGGACAAAGATATTTACATGTATATAAACAGCCCCGGAGGTATTATCACATCCGGTTTGGCTATATATGACACAATGCAATATATAAAACCTGATGTAAGCACTATTTGTATCGGTCAGGCTGCAAGTATGGGAGCTGTATTGCTTGCTGCAGGGTCTCCCGGAAAGAGATTTGCTCTGCCAAATAGTAGAGTAATGATTCACCAACCTCTCGGTGGAGCTCAGGGACAGGCTACTGATATAGAAATTCAAGCTAATGAGATTCTTTATATGAAAGAGAAGCTCTTGGAAATAATGCATAAGCATACAGGTAAATCAGTTAAGAAGATAAAAACAGATTCCGACAGAAATTTCTTTATGAGTGCAACTGATGCACTGGAATACGGAATTATTGATACAGTAATCGATAAAAGAAAGTAGGTGTTGTTTTGAGCGAGATTCTTGAAGAAAGCTGTTCGATTTGCGGAAGACTCCAATCGGAAGTAAAGCAGATGATCCACGGTGTAACCGGCAATATCTGCGATGAATGCATCGAATTCTGCCATACGATGATACATGAAGGAGTTTTCTCCAACAAGGAACAAACAGAATTTAAATTACATACCCCGGCTGAACTTAAGAGATACCTTGATAACTATGTTATCGACCAGGAATTGGCTAAAAGAGTTATCTCCGTAGCCGTTTATAATCATTATAAGAGGATTTACCGTCAGACAGACACCAATGTTGATATCGAAAAAAGTAATATCCTGATGCTTGGACCGACAGGTTCGGGTAAAACACTCATTGCCCAGACGCTTGCCCGTTTCCTGGAAGTTCCCTTTGCCATTGCTGATGCCACTACTTTAACCGAAGCAGGATATGTCGGAGAAGATGTGGAGAACATTCTTGTGCGTCTTCTGCAAAATGCGGATTTCAATGTTGAGAAAGCAGAACGGGGAATTATCTACATTGACGAGATTGATAAAATTGCTCGTAAATCAGAAACCCCTTCCATTACAAGAGATGTGTCAGGTGAGGGTGTACAACAAGCTCTTCTGAAAATACTTGAAGGTGCTATTGTAAATGTTCCCCCGAAAGGCGGAAGAAAGCATCCTTATCAGGACTTTATCCAGATAAACACAAAGAATATCCTCTTCATCTGTGGTGGTGCCTTCTTTGGTTTAGAGAAAGTAATAAAAAGCAGAGTCAATAAAAAGACCATAGGATTCGATTCTGAGCTGGCTACAGTAAAAGACGACAAGAATATTCTGAGTCAAGTCGGCTATGAAGACTTGTTGAAGTTTGGAATTATTCCTGAGCTTATCGGACGATTACCTGTTGTGACTGCTTTGCATGAACTCAACGAGGAAGCTCTCGTTAAGATTCTCACAGAACCCAAGAACTCACTCACTATTCAATATAAGAAGCTCTTTGAGATGGATGGTGTTGATTTGGTGTTTGAGGAAAGTGCCCTAAAGGCAATTGCTGAGATGGCTACCAAACAACAGACAGGTGCCAGAAGTCTCCGCTCTATTATGGAAAACACAATGCTGGAGATAATGTTCAAAATCCCTGAAATGAAAACTGTTACTAAATGTATCATCAATGAGGATGTTGTTAGACACAGTAGTGAACCGATTTACAAACATAAAAAGATTTGAGATTAAAGCCCGGGAAACCGGGCTGTTTTTTTTGAGTGTCTCTGCCCTAAATCCGCTATATTGCATATTTGCCCTATAAATCCACTTTAACTAATAGTGTTTCAGATACACTGTTAGTTAGCATTCCTCGTACTCATTCCAAAGCTCCAGCTAGGGAATGAGCCATTGATTGTAGGGGTACATATTTGTGCCCAAAAGACAGGACAGCATGCAAAGCTCTAACATTAAAAAAACACGGAACTCCCTGCTCCTTTATGAACTCCTGCTGGAGGGAAACACAATACTCCCTGCTTCGCCTGAAGTCTCTGAAAATCCCAGCCCTACATGGGCTGAATGTGAATAGCCATGTGGCGTAAGCCC
>JAFGVF010000142.1 GCA_016938155.1 Candidatus Cloacimonadota bacterium | reverse complement strand
CTTGTAATAAACCCTCGTTGATACACAATCATCTTATTCAAAGGGATCGACTTTTGGTCAAACCCTCTCCAATCATTGGTTCCGCTTCCAATCAAGATTACTTGCAAGGATTCCGGTTTTGATAACTGCCTGAGCGAATTCTTCAGGTAAAGTCTAACTGCACCCGGGTCAGGATTTCCACCATTATAAGTATCAAAAACATCATTCAATCTAATAATCAGGGAGTTTATTCCTTTGAACTCCGAATAAAGATGAGCCAGAGTCTGAGATTGACTCAGAAAATCATCTGGAGTAATGATAAAGCAATCCGTTTCAGGCTGGATTTCAGAAAGTTCACCGGGACTATAAGCAGATAGCTGATTTACTCTCAGCAAATTCTCGATACTTACGATGTAGTAATCAGGTTCAATGTTATAAGAAGCATTAACCTGTTTGCAATCGGTTGTAAAAGAGAGGCCATTGGATTCTCTGACAAAAGGAACCAGATAAGCTTCTGAGTAATTATCAGCCTGAAAAACAAGTAACTCTTCTTCCGAATCAGTTTCAAACCGGAAACATCTATTTAGTCCTGCATCCGATTGTTGTATGTCGATAAAATAACTCTCATTCTGATGTTTAATAAACCGTCTTTGATATTTCAAGTTTATATAATCAAGAAAGACCGGATTACTGCTTAGAAGTTCAAGCTTAATGTTATTAACAGCACTATATAAGGGGAAATCTGATTTACTGATATAGTAGCCCTGTATTGCTGACCAGTTCTGCAAAAATGCCGATACACCGTTGTTTTCAACATTGATTGTATTAACTATTCCTGATGTATCACCAGATTGCTCGAGTGAAAGCTCAATTATTCCCTGTATGGCACCTGAAGAAACAGGGTCGATTATGTTAATATCTGTTGAGAAAGCCTCATTTCCGCCTTGATGAATCTTTGTCGAAAACCACTTGAAATTATCAATGGTTTTTCTGATGTTTTCCTGCTCAAAATGGACTGAATGCAGGTATTCTGTTGTCGTAATTGCTTCGCCAGAAACAGCTTGTAGAAACTCCATCCTTCTCGGTGGATATCCATAATCGCCATCGAAGTTTAACCAGTAAGAGCAGGTGCCGGAATATGGATTATTCGTTTGACTAACAGAGCTGTTCTTATTGGGGCTGTCTCTGTTTTCAGCATAGAAGATGATTCTATCTTCCTCATGGAAAGTACCATCAGATTCTCCTTGAATATAAAGGGGTATTTCAAGAAACGGGTTTCCTGTTTCTGAGCTATTTATATTAAGTAGAGCACCACCATTCGTGAAAATGCGGATGTTCCTCGGGTCCATATCAGCAAGAGGAAGCGAGGACAGGTCAGAATAAGTAAGATTATAAATTCCTGTTTTTTCTATTTCAAAGCGATACCAATGGTTA
The DNA here is from genome assembly GCA_016938155.1 of Candidatus Cloacimonadota bacterium. Classification (GTDB taxonomy): domain Bacteria; phylum Cloacimonadota; class Cloacimonadia; order Cloacimonadales; family JAFGVF01; genus Zophobacter. The sequence goes on along the minus strand of JAFGVF010000142.1, from coordinate 1,964 downwards.
CTCAAAGAGAAGTCGGCAGAATAAATGACTCTTGCATCAGGGACTTGCTTAACAGAGTACAAAGCTGTCACTAAGCAGAGCATGGAGAAAACAAATCCAACCGACCATCGGCTTCTCACCTGTCCTCCGGATTATGCATCATTTATCGAAGATAACCAGTTTCTCCGTCTTCTCAATTTGTGAACCGCTAACCCTTGATTTTACTATCGCTTTTATAAAATAAGTACCATTCGCAAGTTTACTTCCCCGGTCATCTCTACCGTCCCAGGCAACCTGAATGTAGTTTTTGCCGGTACCTTTCAAGGTTCGTATCTTCTTACCGGTTATAGTATATAGCTTTATTGTATAGTCGGATTCATCGCTGACAATAAAAGTAATCCAACCACCATTTTTAGGCATTGGGTTCGGATAAGGGAGAAGGTTAGCTAAAATAAATTCGGATTTAGTTGTCTCAAAATCTACTGATTGTACTCTTGGATTATTGAAATTATCAAAGACTACAAGCGTAGCAGTATGATTGCCAACTTCCAGATTGGTTAACTCAATATCTACGGTTCCGGTAGTAAATGAATCTTTAGCATAGATGAACTCATCAGACAAATCAAGCATTACTGCATTGTCATCTATACTAAGAAGTATTTTATGTCCGGGGGATCCAAGTGTATTAATTCCTGACTCATCGTAGAAATCAGCGTGGAACAAAGGTGTTGAACTCACCCACTGTCCATCTTGAAACTCATCTGAATCAAGCCAAATAGTTACTTCCGGGGGGGTGATATCTACAACTGACAAGGGTTGACGGCTGTAGGTGAGGGGTGTAAAAGTACTAATAAAATCCTTTCCGGAAAGTCCATCGTAGAAGTAAGCTATTGTTCTTCCTAAGCTTCCATTTCTAATGTCGTCGGGAATGATAAAGGAAGCATTATAGCTACCATCACTAACAGTTATCTTACCATTATAAAAGGCATTGCCGTTATAAGAGTAGTCATTCAGATTAGGCAATAGAAAGAATTTGTCACTATCATAAGCCCTGAAATCTGCTGTTCCGGAGGAGGTGCTGTTCAGAAAACCACCGGAGATTGTCACCTTTTCTCGGGCATTATAAGACCCTTCGATTTTCCCGTCATCCGAAACAATAATAATCTGTTCATCCCTCGGTGGAGGTGTGATATAGAGCATAGGGTCTCCCAGAAGAACATATTTCTTATCGTTGGTAGGATAGGGAGAATCTATTTTAGCCAGCATCAAAGATTCACCTATGGTTAAACCGTTATTACAATTATAGCGGAGGAAGAATTTAATCAACTCAGTATTCATTGTTCCGTAACACTCTCTTGTTGCGGAAATTGTGGCAATCGAACCTCCATTATCAGAAAACAGCAATTGCTCACCTAATGAGTCGAAGTTATAGCTATCGAACTCTCCCACATCACAGGATGCTGCAATAAACAGGTTCATCTTATCTGCATTTGTGAGTTTGCTTATATCGGTTATGGCGTTAAAGTAGTCTTCCGTGCCGAGTTTATCGTAGGAACCGTGACCGATGTAATACCAGATTAAGGCTCCTTCATTTATTTGTGCTACGATATCTTTAGCAGTTTCAGGTTTATTCTGATACTCATCCAGTTCATAGTCATAAGCGTATATTTTCTCAGAGATAATCCCTCTATTCAGAGTAGCTGAGGCAGCCTCTGCTTGTTCCGTATGATAGTATTCTCCGGAAGTAAATCCATTAACATCATCATCTGCAATAAATAAAACGGAGTTTCGCCACCAACCGGGGTTGATGCTTGTATTCCATTCTTCGATTCTATCCAGTACAAGATCAAGTTCCGAACTAGTTTTTGCCGGTATTCTTCCAATGGGGATTTCCGGTCTGGAGTCCTGCCTGAACATGCAGAAATAGTCATCACTTGTTATACCTGCAGTATCCTGATAGATTATCATCTTGTTTTTTGATGCTG
>JAFGVF010000141.1 GCA_016938155.1 Candidatus Cloacimonadota bacterium | reverse complement strand
TTTGACTACCGTTTCTCTTCCGCCCCTCTTACGCCTTTGCCCAAGATATCCGCAGGTGACCCGCAGGAGACCCGCAGGAGCAACGCAATGGGATGAATGGTAAAAAGCATGATAAATACAGGTGTGTACTGTGTATTTTTCAGTTCTTGGAGATAATATTATGTAAACTAAGAAATTTGACGGGCTGGAAACATGTCTTAAAGTAGGGCGTGCAAGACATCATGCCGGCTTCTTTTCTTCAACCATATCAAAGGTCTAAAGACCATTTGAAAGGTTTCCATTCTCCTCTCTCAATTCTTTTCGCTTAGCCCCAAACTCGTTATCACTTGCTACGGTGCAAGCTCTGCATTAGTCTTTCTTTGAACATACTCTTGCATTTCTTTGTTCGTTTGGTCAGTGTGGTTCGTGGTTGAAAAGTCTTTCTTGAGCATTTGTCCCATTCTTTTTTGGGGCACAAATTGTTGTGCCCCTACAATTCCTGCAAAACACTCGATTTCTCATTTTAAAAAACAAAATAGCTTTACGGGAATATTTTCAAGATTAATTATTGGTTTTGACACTCGATTATTTAGTATATTGTAAATATTGAAAAAATCGAAGGACTATGGAGGTTTATATGAAAGATGTATTGATTAAGGCAGTTAAAGGCGGAATGAAGGCAGAGATGGATGCTGTTATTCTCTATACAGGTGCTGCTGAAAAATCCAAAGACAGTGAAGTTAAAAAGTTCTTTCTCGACCGAGCGGAAGAGGAAAAGAAACATTACAATTTCCTTTTAAGCTATTATGAAGCACTGGACGGCATGGGTGATATGTCCGAAATTGTAGTTAAAGACCCTGCTATCAGTCCGGCAATATCGGAAAACTTCGTTAAACGCATCAGCGAAGATCAATTCCTGTTCTCAGCAATCTCCACTGCTGTTCTCCTTGAGAAAAACGGGATTGATTATTATTTGAAGTGCGTAGAAGATACTAAAAGCATTAAAGCTCTAAGCGATTTCTTCCATGTTCTTGTGGACTGGGAAAGAAAACATTATGATGAGCTTCTTAAGATTCAAAAAGACGCAGAGGAGATTTACTGGCGGTTCAATAGCTTTGAACCTTTCTAAGTACACAGTTTAATTTCTCTTTGTTATGGAACTATAGGCTGTTGGCATTGTCGACAGCCTTTTTTGTTAATTAGAATTTCCTCTTATATCTATACTAGAATCTCTCCAAAACAACAAAGGCAGTAGCAGTCTCCTTGATATGCGAAATGGAAAGATGAATCTTTAAGTCACCCAAGGCAAGAACTGAATCCCTGCTTGCACCGAGCAGTTGAATGGAAGGAGCTCCCAGTTCATCATTAACAATTTCAATTTCATGAAAAGAAAGGGCATCCCTGAGTCCGGTTCGCAAAGCTTTCACAAATGCTTCCTTAGCTGCAAAGCGTCCGCAGTAATGTTCATATTTTCGGGCTTTTCCTTCGCAATAGGCAATTTCATTCTCAGAAAAGAGTCTTTCTCTTATGGACGGAGTATTTTCCATCGTCTTTTTCATTCTGGCAACTTCCATGATATCGGTTCCTATGCCATAGATCATCTTAACTCTCCTTATCGCTCAGCAAGTATTCATAGATACGGCGTTCCCACTCTGTAAATACGGAACTCTGCAACATTCTCTCATTTTTAGGCAGATCCAGTTTCAGGGTTTGAAATTCTGTAACAGGTGTTTGTTTAAAGATAATGATTTCATCTGCTAACAATAGTGCCTCGGTTATATCGTGGGTAACGAGGAGAAGATTCCTTTTCTCTTTCTCAAGCAGTATATTAATATCGGCAATAATCTTTAGTTTCAGGTATAAATCCAGGGAGCTGAAAGGTTCATCCATAAGAACAATATCTGAGGGATAGATGAACCCACGGGCAATAGCACACCGTCTCTTCTGACCACCACTCAGCTTGAACGGCTTTGAGTCAAGAAGTGCTTGAATTTTCAAGGATTCCGTAATATGATTTATTCTCTCTTGATTAACCTTATCTCTCGGGAGAATGAACTCGATATTATGTCTAAGGGTTTTCCATGGAAGCAGTCTATCTTCCTGAAAAACAATGCTCATCCTCATCTTTTCAGAGTCTATTTCTCCTTGATAATTCTTATCCAGCCCTGCGATGAGTCTGAGAAGAGTAGTTTTTCCTGAACCGGAAGGACCGAGCAGAACTGTAGTCCCAAAACCAATATGAAGGTTTAAACTCTTCAAGACTGTATGTGCTCCAAAGCTCTTTGTAAGATTACTGATTCTTATCATTGATAATTCCTGAGAGTCCCTGAAAAGATAAAGGTGAGAAGTCTTTCAGTTGCAAAAGTAAAGAAAACAATCAGCACAGTATATGCCAGAACTTCCGCAGTATCGATGTTAATCCAGGCAAGATTCATTTCCGTACCTATCCCCTGCTTCACTCGAGCAATCACTTCAGCCATGACCGAAGTTTTGATACAAAGTCCAATGATGATTTTATAAGCAGAGATGATGTAAGTAGCTATGGAAGGTAAATACAATCCTTGTAAACACCTTCTGAAGTCCAGTTTATAGAAAGTTACCAACTCCAGATACTCCCCACTCACCTCCTTAAGTCCCTCATAAACATTGAGTATGATAATCGGTATTGTACTGACGGCTACGATGAATACAGGAATCACCGAACTATCGAACCAGATCAGGGCTAAAAGTAACCATGAGATAATGGGAAGCGATTGCAGAGTTATGATAACGGGATGCATAAGGGCAGATACTGCTTTCGAGAAATGCATAGCAAAGCCGATAAATATTCCCAAAGAAAGGGCAATAATCAAACCTCCCAATGCCCGTAGAAGAGTTACCAATAGAGCCGAATAGAATGTTAGGGATTTCATTATAACCAATATTTTACCAAATACTGCAAGTGGTGAGGGAAGAATCAATTGATTAAAGAATAGAGAACTAATCTGCCAGAGAAGAAGAAATCCAATCAGGGGAAGCAGCTTACTCAATAAAAAACGCTTCATCCGGTATCCTGCCACCGATTGCTTCGGGAGATACTTCCATTATAGCACGAAAATATCGAAGAAGCTCTTCTTTGGACTTCTCCCCCGTAAGTGTATTGATTGGTCTGATGCTCTGTTCAATGATTTTGTCCGAGAATTTATATCCGAGCTTATCCTTAATCAGTTTGGCTGATTCAGGCTTATGAGTGTTCATTTCGATGCTGTAATGTTTAAACATCTCAACCAGCTGATGAGCCTCTTCGGTTAGATACTCAGTGCCGACATATATAAGTGACAACTGTGGAATT
>JAFGVF010000140.1 GCA_016938155.1 Candidatus Cloacimonadota bacterium | reverse complement strand
GCTTCGGCACAACAAAGCGGTTTTATTTTAGTAATGACATTTGGTGGTCCTAATGAGGCAACCAGAGTTGCTGACCTTCTAATCTTTGAACGAGCTTATCTCTATCTTAAGTTCGGCATTGCAACCACTATGGCCTGGATGCTGGGAATGATGCTGATGGGGTTCACTATTATTCAGTTGAAAAAATTGAAGAATATGGAGTTTAAGACAGTTGATACTAACAAGAACATTTAGGAATCTTAACTGATTATCGGGCAGAACACGCATGAAGTTATAACATAATCCTGGAGGATTAACATGAAGAAGGCTTTAATTTTACTTGGTTTAGCGTTGCTGATGTTTATGGCAAGTGGATGCAAAAAGGAAGATGTGTATTATTCGGACAACAATCTGGAGACAATATTCTATGTAGAAGGTCAGAGTAATTCTCAGTATCCCGGCGAAGATGTAGCTATTTATCTCGTGAAATACGACCCGGAAATGACTCTGCCTGAAACAGAGTTGAAGAAGTTTGGAAGGAAGAAAAGAGATTATCATCCCGGAAAAAGAGTGAATGTATATTATTTTGCCAACGAAATACCAAACAAAGAAAGATATGAAGAGCTGGGTAAGAAAGAGAAACTTACCGGAATGGAGCTTAAACATTTCATAACCCTTATAGATCAAGAAGACAGATACTCTTTGAGCTTCCAAGTCGATTCTGCTGGTAAGGAAGAGTTTATCATTAATAACTGAACAAGGTTGGTTTGATGCCTATAATCGGACGCGTCGGAAGAAAAACTTTTAAGGTAAGATTTTTGAATATCAGCATCCATGTGATATTGTTACTGGGTGCTGTTACAATGATTTATCCCTTTTTGATAATGGTTTCTGCATCATTTAAAAGTAATGTTGATTCCAAGAGATTCAGCTTGATTCCAAGTTACTTCCATGATGAAGATATGCTCTTCCGCAAACATGTAGAATCCAGAATGAATGAAGAATCAAATGTGATGAATGAAGTTTATGGTCAGAGGTTTCTCTCCTTCGAGTTTGTAGAACCGGTCTCTAAGCCCGTAGGAGAGAAACGCGATGACTGGCAGGAGTTTATTCTGAGTGAAGGCAGGAACCATAATCAGTTTGACTTTTATGTTGCCGAGTCTTTTGGAAGAAAGATTGAACCATTAAATAATCGGCAATTCCGGCAGTTGGTGAAAAAAGAGAATAAGAACTCATTGCAGGTTTATAATCAGCACTATAACTCCTCAGTAGAGTCATGGGATGAGATTAATATTGAGGCAAAAGATATTCTTTCCAGAGGTTTTAACGGAGATTATACCGGTATCCTTCATCGATATAAAGAGTTTTCAGAGGCACTTCCATATAATCAGAGAATTTATGCCGATATTGACGGTTATTTCGTTGCAAATGAACTAATTCCGGCTTTCAGAAATAACCTTGAGGCCGTAAATATGGAGTTGGATTTAACCCTTCCCAATTGGGGTAGCTTTGTAACTCCGCAATATCGTCCCGAAGGAAAGCTCAGGCCATATTGGGATCACTTCGTTAAGAAGACACTGAATATACATCATCTGCGTGTTAAGGACTCAGCAAGAGAAAGTTAAATAGCTTATTTAAAAGATAAATATTCCAATATCAGCTTGTTGAATCAAACATACGATACTGAATACAAATCTTTTAATGATATCCAATTGCCTGAAGAACTACCCACATCAGGAGCATTATTGGTGGATTGGGCTTACTTTGTAGAGGCTATTGCGACACCCGACGAAATATTTATTACCGGCGTTGAATATGATTACCGTTCCTGGCTAAAGCAAAAATATCCTGATATAGAAACTCTGAATAAGTCATATCAGCTTGGTTATAGGGAGTTTCGTGATATAAAATTAAGTTCATTATATCCGGTTGATAATGTCTTCGAAGCAGGTGAGTGGGAATATTTCCTCAAAAATGTAGCCAAACCGCAAAATATTTCAATCAATTCCCGTGCTCAAATAGCTTTTCAAGATTATCTTTGCCAAAGATTTCCTGATGGAACGGGAGGATTTAACATCAAAGAAATGAATAGGATTTATGGTACTTCTTATCGCTCTTTGCATGATGTTTATCCTTCATCTAAAATACCCGATAACCCAATTTACCGTGAAGATTGGCTCACATTTGTTAAGGAGTATGTTCCAACTCTTTTTTTACAAGTGGAAAGTCAGTTAGAGCAGGATTCATGGAACCAATATCTTGTGGAGAGATACAAGAATATTGAAACCCTTAACAGCAAATGGCACGAAGCTTATGAGGATTTCAGTCAGATTAATATCGATTGGCTGACGATAGATTATCTCGACTTCAAAGAGAATAAGGGGAAAATATTCAGAGAGCATTTAACCAGAAATTATGTAATGGTGCTTAATGAAATGCTTTATAATGGGAGAGCAATGTTTAATACATTAATATATGTATCATTGGCAATTGCTACTGCTGTTATCGTAAACCCTCTTGCAGCGTATGCTTTGAGTCGATTTAAAATAGCCTCTTCCTATAAAATAATCCTGATTCTGATGCTAACCATGGCTTTTCCGCCGATGGTGATGGGAATACCAAATTTCCTGATTCTAAAGAAGCTGAATATGCTCAATACCTTCTGGGCTCTTATTCTGCCCGGACTTGCGGACGGGTATTTCATCTTTCTGCTTAAAGGATTCTTCGACTCTCTACCTCAGGAATTGTTTGAAAGTGCCACGGTTGACGGTGCCGGTGAGGCACGCATTTTCTGGCAGATTGCTATGCAACTCTCCAAACCTATTATGGCTGTGATAGCTCTTGGAGCCTTCAATGCAGCGTATCGTAATTTTATGTTTGCCTTTATTGTCTGTCAGGACAAATCAATGTGGACGATGATGGTTAGTATTTATCAGCTTATGCTAAGGTCTGCCCCCGGGGTTGGCTTTGCTGCACTTGTGATAGCAGCTATCCCGACATTCCTCGTGTTTATTTTCTTCCAGAATATAATTATCAAGGGTATTGTTGTTCCGACAGAGAAGTAATACTATATTATGAAAAAAAGGGGAAGTTACTCCCCTTTAGATTAGTTAAATACTTGTATAACATTACAACAAAAGTGCTGTCTTGAGCTGAAACACCTGCGATATCTGCTCGATTGTTTTCTCAAGGGACATATTATCTTTACCCAATACCCATTGAGTGACCACAAAATCAACCGTTCCCAGCAAGATCATGGCGTATGCTCTGGGATTGATCTCTTTACGAATATCTCCATCTTCTATTGCCTGCGTAATAAGGTCTTCTACGAAGTCTATGTAGTCGGCAATGGGTGTAAATTCAGGATATTTCTCATAAAATTCCTGACATTGGCGTAGCTCAACCGTAATAAACCGGGCTACATTACGGTCTCCGGTTAAGGCTTGAGCATGGATTTGAAAGAATCTGTAAAGTTTGTTAATGGCTTTCTTCTCGACAGTAAGCCTTTTTTTAAGCTCAAATAGCTTTTCTGTTAACAACTCACTCATAGCCTGAATCATCAGATCATCCTTATTATTGAAATAAAGATAAACAGTACCGTCAGCAACCTTAGCTCTTTTCGCAATATCAGAGATCTTGGCATTGTGAAATCCTTTCTGGGCAAAGACTTCAATAGCTGATTTGATAATAGCATCCCGTTTTTGGAGCTTCTTATCTTCAACAGAGATTTTCTTTTCTTTCATTGTTCCTCCAACATTCATCATTCATTTTTAAACCAGCTCATACATTGTAGATATTCTGTCAATGTTTTGTCTTATGATTTGAGCTCAAGAATGGTTAAATGGTTGAAAACATGTCATAAAAGCAGGTTGTGTCATTTTTTTGAATGTCTGACAAGGGCTACTCTAAACATAAATAGAATGACTGTTCATTCATAATGCTATATATGAACTTTGAGTGTTTCTGAAAAAAAGGAAGCCGCTACCGTTCAAGATAGTGGCTAAATCTATGGTAATTGGATGTTAGTAATTTATAATGACATTCTTAACCTGTGGATATTTCTCTAAATGTTCTCTTATCTCTTCAACAACATTATCCCTAAAGTTGTCGAATTTAGGAATATCTAAGTCAATAGTAGCGACACCATCATCAAGACCAGCATATTTAACCATCTTCAGGGTTACAATATCTTCTCCAACTTGAGGATAAATTACCTTTTTCAGTTCTTCAATGATGGTCTCTTTGGAAAACTCAGGAATAGGGATGAGTCCTTTAGCGATTTCATAGTTTTGAATAGCTGCTCTAAGGGTATCAACGGCTAAAACCGAGCAATGCATCTTTACCGGAGGAAGTCCGTCAAGTGCTTCAGCTGCTTCTTTCCAAGTGATTGTCTTTGCTTCTTCAATCCCTTTTCCAATTGCTAAATCAGTTATAATTGAACCTGTCGCAATGTTGGAAGCACAACCGTATGACTGGAATTTAATATCTTCAATAACTTTTGTTTCTTCATTTACTTTGAGATATACGGTTACCTGGTCACCGCAGGCTGGACTGCCTTCTGTTGCCACAGCATCGGGATGCTCCATCTTCCCCACATTGTGCGGGTTCATGAAATGGTCTATAACCTTTTGAGAATACTGCATACTTACCTCTATTTCTATTTATTTTTTATATATAACGGACTGCGAGAGCGGAGTGTCTCGACAACTGATTTCAGCTTTTCAATAACGAAATCAATTTCTTCAATTGTGTTATATCTGCTGACAGTAAACTTGATTGAACCATGAGATTGAACATGGTTTTTACCCATAGCCATAAGGACATAATTTGCCTGTAATCCTTGAGATGCACAGGCACTGCCTGTTGCAACTGTAATACCGTTAAGGTCAAGCATCATTGTGATAGCTTCACCTTCAATATAGTCAAATGAGATATTCATGTTATGAGGTGCTCTTCTATCTCCTAAAGCTCCGTTTATTGAGTAATAAGGAATTTCTTTTTCTACTTTTGCCAGAATATAATCTGTGAGCTTTCTCAAATAAGCAGAGTTTTCTTCAAAATTGTTAAACACCAGTTCCATAGCTTTTATAAATCCTGCGATGCCGGCAATGTTGATTCCCCCCGGGTTAAGTCCGTCAACCCTGTTTACTCCATGAATTGTCTGAGCAAGAGGTGTGCCTTTACGAACATATAAGGCACCAACTCCCTGGGGACCGTGAATTTTATGAGCAGATACAGACATAGTATCAAATCCAAGTTCATTCATATCCAGAGGTATCTTTCCATAAGCTTGACATGCATCGGCATGATAGTAAATCTTATGGTCAACAGATTTTAAAACTTCACTATATTCTTTAACAGGCTGCAATGTACCAACAACATGATTGGCAATTGAAGTCATGAACAGAACTGTATCCGGTCTGATCGCTGCTTTGAGTTTCTCAGGGCTGACATAACCTTCGCTATCGCACTCCAGATAAGTTACTTCAAATCCATTCTGTTCAAAAAAAGCAGTGTTTGTAAGAATATCCGGATAGTCAACATTAGAGCAGATGATATGAGTACCCTTTCCCGAATTAGCCATAAGAATGCCCTTAATAGCGATATTGTTTGCAAGAGTACCACCTGCAGTAAAATGTATTTCTTCCTGTTTGGAATTGATGGTTACAGCGAACTTTTCACGGAACACTTTCAGGGCGGAAGCTATTTCTTCCGAAGTGCTGAAGAAGCTACCGGGGAACCAGAATTTCTCATCGGTAAATTCCTTCATTGCCTCAATGGCTTCAGGGGCTGGTTTGGTTGTAATACAATTATCCAAATATATTCTTTTCATAATCCTTATAATCTCCATTTATATTTTGCAATATATCACTCAATTTGATTGAATCCATATACTTTCTGATATTATCATAAATACCTGTCCACAGAGCTTCGATAACACAGGGATGTCCAATACAGAATTCATGCTCTTTACTCTTTCTCTGGCAATACACCATGTAAGGTGTTTCCTCAACCGAACTGATAATCTCATTCAAAGTAATCTTATCGGTTGCCTTTGCCAATTGATAACCGCCTTTTGAACCTGATGAACTGGTTACAATACCATGCTTTTTCATTTCTCTGAAAAGATGTTCAAGGTATTTTGCGGGTAGGTTCTGATGTTCACTTATCGCCCTTATGGACATAGGCAAACCATTGTTTCCCGCTATTTCAATCAAGGCTCTCAGCGAGTATTCAGTCTTAGATGTAATCTGCATGTAATCCTCCTTTAAATAACATAGTACAAAAGTAGGATATAGCAAATCATGACAAGAATTTTTTACTATTTTCTGATTAGCAGACACTGATTTCTTGTCCAACCTGCTGAGATTGAATGTTTTCCTGAAGAAAATAATGCTTGCCAAAGTTTATACTACTTTCAATACTTAACTTACAAGATAATTCGTACAGTGTTGAGCGTACTGATTATAACTTGAAATGAGCTTAATGGTTTATTATTTATTTAAGGAGTAAATATGCTAAATCCCTTTAGTAAGGAAGATTTGCATAAGCCGGGCTTCATCCGGAAGTTGCTGAATAAGCAACTCGTGGAAAATTTCAGGATTGAGATAAACAATCTATTGGCACAAAAACAACCTCTTGATATTAATATTACAGAACTTAATCAAATCAGGAATAAGTATCAGATTCAATCAAACATTTATTACAACTGGATACTTTCAGATTTCTATTACAAGGCTCTTTCAAGGTTATATCATAATCGAAACATCACATCTGAAGAGAGAATTTATCTTAATTCGCTGTATCAGCTGTTGGAGCTTGATCCAGGTGAAGTGGAAAGGTTGGAAAAGTCATTTCTATTTGAAATATTCAGCAACAAATTTTTTGCTATTCCTATTGATGATGATTTATCTCAGGAAAGTAAGGATAACCTGCTTAAGATTGGCAAAGAGTTAAATCTGAAAGAAGCTGTATCAAAGGATTTCTATTACGCTTGTGCTATGAAGAAACTTGCTGATTTTGTCAAAACAACTGATACAGAAGAAGAATTGACTCTGGATCAGGTGGTTCAATTAGAAAAATTAGCCGGTTTTTATGATGTTCCTGTTCCTGATAAATCGGTCGAAAATAACCGGTTAAGTGGATTAAATCTTACAGATGAGCTCTTGAAACCCATTCCCAGTCAAGTCAACTTACAGAAGAATGAAGTGTGTTATCATTCTAATCAAGCCTCATATTCTGAATTCCTGCGAACCCCTCAAAGAATGACATTTAACGGCATGACTGCAAAATCGAAGATAGCAGGAGGATTCTATTGGCGGTCATCCGATATCGGGCTCAACAAAATAAAAGATGAAGAACTGAAGCACATAGACTCGGGTATTCTTTCCATAACCAATAAAAGGCTTATCTTTAAAGGTAGCAATAAGGTGCATTCACTTGCCCTTTTTGATATTTTGGATTTCGCTCTTTTTTCCAACGGTGTAGTGATTCATAAAGAAAACGGGAAGAATTTAGTTTATCTTTTTGAAGATGTAATAAGCTTCTCAATGTGCCTCTCTGCAGTATTAGAAGAAATCTAAGGCTGTTGAGAATTTAAAAAGGCAGGCTAATTGCAAGTTAAATGCCGGAATTGCGGGACTGTTTTGAAAGATAAGTATTGTCCTCACTGTGGGCAAAGTGTGGAATTCAAAGAAATCACCTGGGCTTATTGTATCGATGAGCTTATCTTAAACAACCTGAAGCAACACAAGGGTCTTCTTTTCACAATCAAGCGTCTAATATCTAACCCGAAAAGAGTTATCTTTGATTATCTTGAAGGGAAGAGAGTAGTCTATACAGGTGCAATGCAATTCCTTCTTTTCGTAATAGTTTTCAGAAGCCTGATTGGTTTGTTGTTGGGGAAAACTGAGTCCGAACCTTCCAAAAATATGATTATCAATATAGCCAGGACTAAGTTAAATCTGATTGAATACAGGAAAGCTCTTATCATTCTCTTTACCCTCTTTTCCTCGCTTGGAAGCTCGCTTGTTTACAGGATTAGGAAGCTGAGTATTGCCAAACACTTCTATGTAAACTCATATATTATTGGTATCAGTCTTCTGCTCCTCTCACTTGTAAATATTGTTACTTTATATAAATATCAATCAATTAGCATCTATTGTTTTCCTCTCTTCGTAGTATCTTTTTACATTAGAATTTTCAAGGGAGACAATCTCAGAATCATGGATATTCTGAAGGGGCTGTGGTGTTTCATCATAAGCATGGCTATTGTCCTTGCCGTGCTCCTGTTAATTACACTTGGTTTTACATATTTTCTCAAGCTTTATTAGGTAATTCCATACTTTCATTTTCAGAACCTGTTTCAAAACTTATTATCCACCTAAGCTTTTGTACCGATTTTCCTCCGCCTTGCTTCCGTCTCTCTTACGCCTTCGCCCAAGGGACCCGCAGGAGACCCCCAGGAGCAACGCAAGAGAAGCGTATGACATAAAATGGATTAAAGTGCGATAAATAGAGGTGCTAAGACCGTTTATTAAAAAAATTGGGTACAATGATATGTTCATATTATCTCAATCTACTACCCTAATACAATATCGTTTTCTCACAATGTGAAATGTAAATGATTTCCGATAACTTCCCTTATGATTTCATG
>JAFGVF010000139.1 GCA_016938155.1 Candidatus Cloacimonadota bacterium | reverse complement strand
TTACTTACCTGCAAAAGGGATTATTACCATTAAAACGGGATGGTATTTCATGTTTATGTGGGGCGGATTGATACTAATAGGCTGGTTGATAGCAATGTTTGGAATAAAGAGACAGAAATCCGGGAGCAGAGCAAAGTTACTCGGTTCTATTTGGATGGCGACCGGGATAAGTTTATCCATGATACCATTTTTGGGGGTTATCTCAGGACTTCTAAGTGCGAAGGGAATAGCTCCCGTATTATCTTGTGTGTTGGGAACAGCATACTACATCACGGGAGCCTTGAATGAATACAAATGGATGAAGTTAGTCGCACTCGGTTGGTGGATTGGAGCGGTTGTTCTGTTTCTTTGGACGGCTTGTGAGAACTACCTGCTTTTTTCTATGATGATGATTTTGCTTCAGGTATTGCCGGGCATAAAAATGAACAAACTGTGGAAGGAGCAGAATAAGAGCAATGGATAATGAGGAACGGAACTTTGATTACAAACAGATAGATGAAATCATCCATTCCCGGATAAGGTTAAGTATTATCTCCATTCTTATCAGTGAAGAAAAAGCGGATTTCAACTTTCTGAAGAGCAGGACCGGAGCCACAGACGGGAATATAAGCGTGCATTTGCGTAAGCTCGAAGATGCCGGATATATCGAAGTCGAGAAAAGATTCCAAGATAGAAAACCTCAAACTTTATATAGTCTAACCTCTGAAGGCAGAAAAGCCTTTTCGGATTACCTTAAAACACTTGAAGATATGCTGAATTTATAGGAGAAAAAATGAAAAAGAATGTACTACTTCTGATTTTATCAATAACCATTACGCTTTCCTTTGCTCAAAGAACAAAAGCCGTATATGGCGGGTTCGGGTGGTTTGAGTCAGGAATCCAGCTGACAGATTTGGAAAACCTGAACAATGAACTGAAAACTGTTTATGGCACTGACCTGAATGAAACATTCATCACCTATGGAGGTGGTGGTTTCGGGGTCATGAAGAACTTAATGATTGGTGGTGAAGGCAAGGGTTTTCAAACAAACAGTGCTTCCGGTAACAACACATCTATCACTATCACGGGCGGTTATGGCTTGTTTGATGTCGGCTATGTTGTTTATCACAATCGTAAACTGTCAGTTTTCCCGAAAATTGGGTTTGGGGCTGGTGGTCTCACTCTTGAAACAGCAGACAAAGATAGCGAGTTTGGGGATGCCTTGAGTCTGGGTTCCACCTCGACGATGACTTATGATACATATCTCTTAGATGCAGGCTTTGGTCTTCTCTACCAAGTAAGCAATTGGATGTTGGGTCTCCGTGCCGGATATCTATATGCTTTGAGTGACGATAAATGGGTGGCTGCGGAAGTTGATTTGGATAAAGGACCTGCTATAAATCTCACCGGATTATATGTAAAACTCACCATCGGAGGTGGCGGTATCGGTCGGTACTAACGATAAACAAGTATAAAAGGGCTCTAAAGAGCCCTTTTTCTTTAAAAATATCAGGATAGTGATAAAATTATTACCCCAAAGCTGGTGGTAATACGGTGTATCTCCAATAGAGATAAACGACTAAAGCAATAATAAAAAATATTCTGTAGTAAGGATGAATCTTTGGGATGAAGTACTTGACTAAAAGCTTTACAGCTAATAGTCCAAGTATAATTAAGGTGTATTCAGCCTTCGGTCCCCACAGTAATTTGGAGGGAGCTCCAACTAAAAAAATGATAAAGATTGCGATATAGATTCTGCCTTTGCTTAAATGCATTTAAACTCCCTTCATGATGTTATGAACCAATCGGACCGGAGCGAACGATCCATTGCAATGACAAAGATAATCAATTTCGCAACAACAAGCAGAAAGTAGATAAGTTTGTATCTTCGTGGAACGACAAAGATTAATACCAGAACAAGGGGGACTAATCCCATAATCCAGACCGAGCCAAGTAGTAATACCCATTCTCCGATAAGTTTTAAAGTGTCCTTCATCTTACTGTCTTTTGGTTCTTCAAACTCTTCTACCATATCCCACTCCTATTTTATCATTATCATCTTCTTCACTACATCTACTGTTTGTGTCTTCAAGCGATAGAAATAAACACCTGAAGCTACTCGCTTACCATGTTTATCATCACCACTCCATACAACACTATGTTTACCGGAATCAAACTCAGGATAATCTTTAACAACTTGACCTCTGATATTAAAGATTGTCAAAGAAGCTTTTTCTTCCATCATCACATTAAACTCAATAGTAGTATCAGGATTGAAGGGATTGGGATAGGCTGATTTGAGATAGGTTTTATCAATAAAAGGTGTAGGATCCCCTTCATAACCAACAACTGACCACAGCGATAATAGAAAAGGGTATCCACCATTGCATTCGGGAGATATCCTCCAGGTTTCATAGAAGTCCCACCCTATGTCAGTGTAAGTTGATCTTGTTTGCATCTCCTGAGAGGTTACATTTATAAGGTCTATATCATCTTCCTCCCCACCATTACTAATTCCATCAGAAAGATCAGAAATTTCACCATTCCATACACAATGCTCAATGGAACCCCAACTAGTACCTAAGAAACCACCTATGCTTGAGTTAAGTTCGTTAGCGATAAGTTCAACAGATGCAAGAGTATAGCAATTCTTTATGTAGTCTCCTTGATAATAAGCGGCAAATCCACCTGCAGCTTCAATTCCGGTAACACTGCCCATTGAGTAGCAATCCGAGACATTGCACTGACTGAAAGAAAAACAAAGAGAACCTGCTGATTGTCCTGAAACTTCAGCGTCCGCGAAGCAGTTTGAGACATCTGATTCCGTAAGAACGCCAAATAACCCCCCAACCCATCGACCTTCAAGTTGAGCATCAATTGTATAACAATTGTATATTGTTGAGTAATAACTACTCGCAATCAAACTCCCTGACCGTATTCCTGAACTGGAAACAAAGCCAATAACACCTAAATTTTTAATACTTGCGTGATATGCCGTACCAATAAATCCACTATTATAGAGAGTTGAATCTATAAACAAGTTCGATACAGTATGCTGATTCCCATCAAAGTTACCTCTGAATGTTGGTAGATAAAGGTTAGGCTCATTGGCAAAATCCAAATCATTTACCAATTTGAAACTGCGATCTTCAACATTGCAGAAAGCAAGCATTGCTTTAAAATCAGATATGTCACTTATTAGGTAGCTGTCTTCGTCTATAATTAAGTAATCATTTATGTCGAGAGTCTTATCATTGTTTAACCATGTCGTGAACATTTGGTTGGACAATGCTCCCGCAAATACCCGATGTTCATCATTTATTAACACTGATTCATAATTGTAAAAACTATTTATATTTCCTAAAGATGTACCTTCTGAGCAAAGTCCACCTGCTGATTCTGAAGTCACATCAACTGATGAATAGCAATTTTCAATGCTGCCTGAACCGGTACCTATCAGTCCTCCACCGTATTCAGAACAAACTATAGAGCCCTGAGAGCTACAGTTAATTAGTTCGCTACTGCCATATAGCCCCACAATAGCACCTACATTTGACGCTGAGAGTGCCGTAATGGATATATTAGAAACATTTATGTTTTCGAGAGTACAATTGTTAGCTATTCCAAAAAGTCCAACACCCTTTATTACTAAATCCGGCGGAAGTGTTATAGAGACATTACTGATTGTATGATTATCTCCATCAATATCAGATGCTAAGAACGGAATAAACGAGTTTGGGTTGTTAGAAAAATCTAAATCAGAGGTCAGTTTAAAGTTGTAGTCATTGGGAATCCCAAAACCCCTGGATATCCCAAACACTTTGAGTAGCTCAAAGTCAGCAATACTGTTAATCAGATATAACTCACCATCTGAAGTTAAGTAATCATCAATATCAATGTACTTTCCATTACTTATCCATTCATTGAATATCTCAGCAGGGATTGCCCCCGGCTTCTCAAAATTGTAACCATTACACAGGCTAAGTTCAGTATTGTAGTAACTATTCTGGTAAGCCCAGCATCCACCTGTAAGGATCCCAAGGCTATATGTAGCGTTAACATCTACTTCTGCGTGACAGTTAATCACCATTTTGCAGTGACCGGCTAATCCTCCCACATTGGAATATCCAGAGATAGTTCCTGTTACAAAACAATTCTCCAGAACTAAACTATCTCCCCTTCCTGCTATTCCCCCAACAAACCGATATCCGGTAATTTGAGCATCAACTAACCCTAAATTTATTATCCGCTTATCCCTGTAAACCAAACCAAATAAACCAACTGCTTGATCGAGGTCAGGATTGTTGATATACAAATTTGAGATTACATGATTTTGCCCATCAAAATGACCGGCATATGTACCCGTAGTTTGATTGCCAATTGGAAGAAACCCCTTCCCATTATTCCAGTTTATTGTCTCTGATGCATCAATATCAGCAGTCAGAATTGACCGTCGTTCTAACGCAATTTCATTTGTACTCATCCAAAGTAAATTATCCAAAGTGGCTATTTGGTAAGGATCTCCTTCAAGACCCGTACCAAATGGTTGTACTCCATCTGCAAAAAGCAAAGCTCCAATAATAGTTGTCAGCAATATAAGAAATGCCCTTCTCATTGACCCTCCATGAAAATGTTATTTCATCATTATCATCTTTTTAACAGTATCACAACTCTGTGTCTTCAATCTGTAGAAATACACACCTGATGCTGCTTCCTTACCATGTTTATCTGCACCATTCCATACAACACTATGTTTACCGGAGTCAAACTCGCGATACTCTTTAACAACTTGACCTTTTATATTAAATATTGTCAAGAAACCTTTTTCATTCTTTTTCACATTGAACTCAATTGTTGTCTCGGGATTGAAGGGATTGGGATAGGCTGAGTTCAGATAGCTTACATCAATCATTGGAGGCATCACTTCTTCTTCATTTGAAACCGGTAGCTCCATAGACCTCAGATAGGGATAGCCACCATTCAAGTCAGGATTTATAGACCAGGTATTATCAAAGTCCCAACCGAGATTAACATAGGTCGTATCTGTTTGCATTTCTAAAGTAGTGCAGCCATATAATTCATCTGTGCGTGGAAGCGAAGAAGGACCGGCACCAACAATTTGATTAGAGACTTCAACATCCCAAAAACAGTCAATAAATCCTGGAGAATATGATACACTTCCTGCAAAACCTCCTACTTGAGATTCTGCATCAACAACTACAGCAGAATAACATCGGTCATATACAAAACTCATATCTGTACCTACAAATCCTCCAACACCAACTATACCGAACACAGAACCTATAGCATAGCAATTTCTAAAGTAACACTGAGAGGCAGTTGGGAATCCATTTGTTAGACCAATCATGCCACCGATAAATGTGCTTCCTTCAACACTCCCGTTTACAAAACAATTCTCTACAGTTGTATTTCCTGCATATCCAAGGAGTAACCCGACATATACGCTACCTTCAACATATCCAATGACATAACAATCAGATATATCAATATAATCGTCACTGCCAATTAATCCTGCACAATTATTATGCCCCGAAACACTAACATTCACTAATCCGAGGTTGTGAATTGCTCCATAATACATTTTACCAAATAATGCAATAAAATCATTATCAGGTCTATTGATATATAGGTCAGTAATCGTATGATTTTGCCCATTATAAAATCCTGTGAACTCAATAACATCATTACCTATCGGACTAAAACCCTGTCCATCATTCCAATTCTGAGTATCAGAAGCATTAATATCGGCTGTCTGTTGGTAATAGCTTCCATTTGCCCACAAAGATTCAGTAGTACTAAGCCAAAGCAAATTATCAAGGGTTGCTATCTGATATGGATCAGATTCAGTTCCTGTTCCATTAGGTTGGACACCATCTGCAAATAGTAAACTGCCAATAAAAGCCATTAATAAAATAAGGAATATCTTTCTCATAAACCCTCCCTGATAATCTACTTCATCATTATCATTTTCTTTACTGCATTTAACGATTGTGTCTTGAAGCGATAGAAATACACACCCGAAGCTAATCCCTTACCCTGTTTATCTGCACCATTCCATATAACACTATGCTTACCGGAATCAAACTCAGGATACTCTTTAACAACTTGACCTTTTATATTAAATATTGTCAAGGAAGCTTTTTCTCCCGTCTTCACATTGATCTCAATAGTAGTCTCGGGATTGAAGGGATTGGGATATGCAGAGTTAAGATAGCTTATATCAGTAATTGGAGTGATTACTTCCTCTTCATTTGATATTATGAAATCTTCCCAGCTAAGAAATGGGTAATTTTCGTTAGTAGTCCCATCCATATCCCATATATCATTGTTCCCGTTGCCCGTTTCATCTACGAAATCCTTCCAATATCATATTTTCCGTTTGACTATCAATAGATTACGATAAACAGTTGCCAACTGTTCAAGACAGATAATTAGGCAATAAATTCAACTACTTCAGGTTTAGGTCTCTTATTTTACGAGACAGATTACTTTGTTGTAATCCCAAAGAGTGGGCTGTTTTAGTAATATTGCCTTTGAATTTGTTTAGCTGATGTTGCAGGTATCTTTTTTCAAACTGGTGCTTCTTATCACAGAAAGAGATAGATTCTTCCCAGAACTCATTATCAGAAGCCATTTCCTCTGGGTTTAGGGTAAGGTCGGCCGGTTTGATGATACTACCTTCAGTAAAGATGTATAGTCTTTCAATCAAGTTGCGTAATTGTCTTACATTACCAGGGAAAGAAAGGTTTTTTAGTTTATTAAGAACATCTTCAGACAGCTGTTTCACAGGAACATTCATCTCTTCGGCATACAATTTGGAAAAATACTGAGCCAAGACAGGAATATCCTCTCTTCTTTCGCGTAAGGGAGGAACATTTAAAGGGACTACATTGAGGCGGTAATACAGGTCTTCCCTGAAAAGTCCTTTACTGACCATCTCTTCCAGATTCTTATGAGTAGCTGCAACAACTCTTGTCTCGATACGAATGGGTTTGTTACTTCCGACTCTCTCAAACTCACCTTCCTGGATTACGCGAAGAATCTTAGCCTGAGCCGATAGTCCCATATCACCAATTTCATCCAAAAAAAGTGTTCCGCCATCTGCTTCTTCAATCTTACCTTTTTTACTGCTGATAGCTCCTGTAAATGATCCTTTTTCATGCCCGAATAACTCACTTTCCACCAATTCTGTTGGAATTGCAGCACTGTTAAAACGAACGAAGTTTCCTTTCCTTCCGCTTTTCTTATGGATAGCCCATGCAACAAGTTCTTTACCGGTACCGCTTTCTCCTCTTATCAATACTTTACTGTTTGTAGGAGCTACCTTTTCAATGCGAGCAACCAATTCTTCCATTATGTTACTTGTCCCGACCATTCTGTAGCGACTTTCAGCATCTTGTTGAAGTTTCTTCAGTCCTTGAGTCAGATTCAATATTTTGAGGTTTCTTTGCAGTGAAAGCCGCACAAGCGGAAGGGATAGAGGTTTTTCCAGAAAATCGACAGCACCGCTTTTAAGAGCTTTAACAGCTGTAGGAATATTCCCGTGACCAGAGATCATGACTACGGGAAGAGTGAAGCCACTTTTTCGTAATTCTTCCAACAGATCCAAGCCACTTTTATCAGGAAGTTTAACATCAAGAAACAACATATCGGGATTGAAAGCATCCATCAAATCTCTACCATCTTTAGCTGTAATCGCTGTTTCTGCTAAGTATCCCTCTTCCTCTGCAATCTCTTTCAACATCCGACAGATGTTTCGTTCATCGTCAATAATCAATACCTTCATCTGCTCTCTCCAAAGTTATGATAAATTTAGTACCTTCACCGAGCGTGCTATCCACCCAGATATCTCCACCGTTTGCAGTTATAAGTTTTTTTACAACTGATAAGCCCAAACCGGTTCCATTCTGCTTCTTAGTGAAGTATGGGTCGAATATTCGCGGTAGGTCTTCCGGGGCAATACCCGAACCATTATCTTCCAAAACCAGCAGAATGCGCCCGATTTTACTGCTAAGCTTTATTCGGATACAACCCATTTCCGAGCAGGCATCAAGAGCAT
This sequence comes from Candidatus Cloacimonadota bacterium, assembly GCA_016938155.1. Taxonomy (GTDB): domain Bacteria; phylum Cloacimonadota; class Cloacimonadia; order Cloacimonadales; family JAFGVF01; genus Zophobacter. The sequence continues at coordinate 631 of JAFGVF010000139.1, read as the reverse complement.
TCTGCAACAAATTCGTGAATATCTGATAAAAGTGATTGCGGTCAAAACAGATATGTGCAGTCTCATCCATGCTTGTCTCAATGGGATAACGGTCTTTGTAACCTTCGAGTATTTCCTTAATCAGGGCAGCCGGGGAGAATATTGTCCTATCGGGTTCAACAGGACGGGCAAAATCAGAGAAATTACGAGAAATTGCCAATAGATTCTCAACTTCATTATTGATTACTTCCAAAGCTGAGGGGAAATACTCCTGAAAGGATTGCTTATCTCTTAGATATTTTTCTTCAAGTCTTTCTAAAGCCAGTCGTATTGGTGTTAAGGGATTTTTTATTTCGTGAGCCAATATTCTCGATAAATCTTTCCACAACAGCTCTTTCTCAGATGCCAAGAGCTTTTGCTGAGTAGTTTCCAATTCTTCAGACATCATATTGAATGAGCGTTTCAACTCTCTCAATTCAGGGATACCTTTTTCAGATAACCTGATATTGAAATTACCTGCTTTTATGTGGTCTGTAGCTTTTCGCAGCTCATATAAGGGCTTGCTGATTGCATTAACTATAAAGATAAAGATGGAAATCCCGAACACAAACAAAACAAAAACCCATACCCAGGAATAGATCTTCATATTAAT
>JAFGVF010000138.1 GCA_016938155.1 Candidatus Cloacimonadota bacterium | reverse complement strand
TACAAACTTAGAAATGAAAGAATTATTTCAATCAATTGAAGTAAAATGAGTAACTAAAACATAGTAAACTTATTCAGGACAGTGCACCTTTGATGAATGGCACACAAAGTGGAGGTACTGCTACAGCTGTACTCTTCAAAAGACTCTTCAAAAGACAGTGCAGATAAAGTTCCACTTCCTAAGAAAAAAGGCAAACTTTAGCGAATATTTTCAAATTCTCACCAGAAATAGCAAAATAATCATTGGATTGGCTGGAAAACTGCATAATAACTTTTTGAACAATGTTCATGCACCATACTTAAAGAGAAAAGGAGTGATTAGTGGAGTTACGACGAGATTTCAGTAAAGCACTGGAACCTGTTTGTTCAGAGATTATTCGCACTATCAGAGAGTATGGTTTAATTGAACATAACGAGAGAATAGGCGTTGCTGTTTCCGGCGGAAAGGATAGTGTTGGATTATTGTATCTACTTTGGTATATCAATAAATATTCCTATCAGAAGTTCGAAATCGTGGCAATGCATGTTCGTACGGCAGAATACGATACTGCTCCATTATCGGAGATGTGCCGGCTTTTGGAGATAGAATACTTTGACCTGAAAATTAATATGGAGAGAATTACGGCTGAGAAAAGCATCTGTTATTCCTGCTCCCGCTTTAAACGAGTTGCCATGTGGGAGAAGATGGAAGAACTCGGGATAACTAAGCTCGCAATGGGACATCATGCCGGCGATGCAGTTGAGACTTTCTTTATGAATCTCTTTGAACATAGCAGGATTGAGAGTATCAGACCTAAAGTAGTGTATGAGAAATACCCCTTAATCGTTATCCGCCCGATGATAACGCTTTCTGAGGATAAGATTGTGAAGATATTCAGGGATAGAGACCTCCCGATGCTGAGTTATAAATGCCCCTTCGACGAAGAAAATATCAGAAGCAAATTTAGAATAAATGTCAAGGATATGTCTTCATTATTCGGAATCCCCGGGATACAGGCGAGGGTGATTAAAGCACTAAAACAGAATGATCCGAAAGATTGCTGGATTAATGATGAAGTCATTGAAAACAAATTAAATGATAAAAATGAGGATTTTTGTTGACAGTGAGAGATATAGTATGGATAAAAAATACAAAGTAAAAGAAAATTCTTACCTGGAGGTTAGTATGAGAAGTTGGTTTAAGCTTCTTATTTTGAGTGTTTTGTTAAGCAGTTTACTTATTGTAATCGGTTGTGGTGATTCAACTTCATCCGATAAAACTCCCCCAACTGTAAGCATTGCCCAGCCACTTGATGGTGCCGAAGTAGTAATTGGTAATGCTATCACCATCACTATCAATGCCGATGACAACAAGAGCGTTAAGAAAGTTGAAGTCATTATCAATGATGCAGTGATTACAACATTAACTTCAAGTCCGTATATCTATTCGTGGAGTACCAGCGGGAAAACTCCCGGAAATTATGAGATAGTTGCAAAAGCATACGATAAAAGCAACAACTCAGCCGAAAGCACACCTCGGAACATTGAGTTATTGAGTCCTAACCAAGCTCCGGCAGTTCCATTCAATCCCTTCCCTGCCAATAATGCAGTTGGTGTAGGTACGACTCCAACCCTTACTTGGGAATGTTCAGACCCTGATGATGATACCATCCTTTATGATGTATTCTTCAGTACAAGCCAAACTATGCCCAATGAACCGACTGTCGATAATCAAACAGGAACCTCCTACACACCGAATCAACTCCAGTTGAATACAATGTATTATTGGAGAATCGATGCCTATGATGGGACAGTTAAAACCGTGGGAAATATCTGGAGATTTACAACAAATTCCGGCGAGAATCTACCGCCACTTATTCCTTCAGAACCATTCCCTGCCGATAACTCAATCGGTGCAAGTCCAACGGCAAGACTTACTTGGGTTTGCAGTGACCCTGAGGCAACTTATTTGAGTTATGATGTTTATTTCGGAACAGAATCCGACCCACCAATTGTTTCGGAGTTGCTCTATGGTAACATCTATAATCCTGGGGCTTTAGAATTCGGAGTTGACTATTATTGGAAAATCGTTGCTTCAGATGGAGTGAATACTACTACAAGTCCTATCTGGTCATTTAAAACCAATCGCCGACCACCGGTACCGTCTAATCCCTTCCCTATTGATTATTCAGTGGGAATACCCAATAATATAACTCTCACTTGGGATTGTCCTGATGCAGATAGCGATACACTGAAATATAAGGTTTATTTTGGAACAAGCTCTAATCCTATCCTTGTAAGCAACAACCAGTTACCGAATTCCTTTATTGCCTCCAATTTGCAATCGGCAACAACCTATTATTGGAAAATAGAAGCAAGTGATGATTATGCTTCAGCAACAAGCCCTATATGGAGATTTTCTACTAACTACTCTCCCGAAACTCCTTATAATCCTTTCCCTGCCAACGGGCAATCATATGTACCGCTTGATGTAGAAATGAGTTGGGTATGCTCTGATCCGGATGGAGACGAAATTACTTATGAGATTTATCTTGGAGTTCAGTCAACACCACCTTTAGTAGCTGAAGGATTGACTGAGGCTGTTTTCTCTCCCACAAATTTAGAATATGCCCAGACTTACAACTGGAGAATCAAAGCTTGGGATGGCAGTATCTGGAAAACCGGTCCTTTATGGTCTTTCAATACTCTTGACGGTCCGAATGAACCTCCGCATGCTCCCTCAAATCCACATCCGTTAAATAATGAAACGAACCTGCCTACTAACTTGCAGATTTCATGGCATAGTGATGACCCGAATACCGGTCAGCCACTTACTTATGATATTTACTTAGGTACAGATTCCAACCCATCCCTTTATGCCTCAAGTGTTACCGACACACTGTATGCAATTACTAATCTGAGTACTTCCACCCAATATTTCTGGAAGATTGCTGCATCCGATGGAGAATTTGAGACTGAAAGTCCTGTGTGGTCATTTACAACCGGCATCACAGCCGGAGCATGGAGCCTTGATATTGTCGGCACTTGCTCAGTTCCATACGGAATTTACGGAATGGATTACCATAATGGAATTGTTTATGGTGCCGATAGAGGAAGTGGATTGTTAATTATCAATGTAAACAACCCTCACAGTCCATTTATTAACGGTTCAATCAACACACCAAACTTCTGTTATGATGTGTTCTATGATAATGGATTTGCTTACACTGTTGACCTTGAATGGGGAATGCAGATTTCGAATGTAAGTAATCCCATTGTTCCACAATATGTAGGCTACGGCAATACTCCCGGCAATGCCGAAGGAATCTGGGTGGAATCCGGATATGCCTATATTGCCGACAGCGACATGGGTTTACAAATATTCGATTTACAAAACCAAAGCTCTCCTCAGCTTGTAGGAAATTATGATACCAACGGTTCAGCCCATCAGGTCTGTGTTGTTGATGGATATGCCTATATAGCCGATCAGGAGAACGGTTTGGTTGTTGTTGATGTATCTGACCCTGCAAATCCACAATATGTTACAACAAGTACAGTTACTCCTCAGGCAGTAGATGTTTTCGCCTCGGGTAATTACCTGTATGTTTGCACCGGCGAAGAATTGGAAATATTCAATATCAGTTCACCAACTTCACCAATCCCTGTCAGCTCATGTGCTGTCGATGGGTTTGCTTACAGCTGCTATGTTGAAGATAGTTTTGCTATCGTAGCGGCAGGTGACGGTGGAGTTGCAATTATTGATGTTTCCGACCCAAACTCTCCCGTTGTTATGCAACAAACTACCGGAGATACTGACGAGTTAATTTCAGTTAAAGATGTTAGAATGCATGATAATTTCATCTTCATTTCAAATGGAGATGCAGGATTTTCTGTTATGCAAATCTTTGAATAGAGCGTAATAAGAAAACGATAATACAGTAAGGGGTACTTCGTGTACCCCTTCTTTATTTTTAGGGATAATTATCAATCCCCGTTTAGTTAAGCCTACCCAAGTTTACCTCAGAAGGAGTATGTTACAATATTTTGATTGACAATTTTTTTTGGTATGACTTTTATTGACAGTTGTTATTCAAAACTCAAGAGGAGGAATTGATGAAAGGAACAAGAATTATAGTAATCGGTTTTATCTTATTGGCAATGTTGCTGGTAGGTTGCGGTGGAGCAAAGGCTTCCACTGAGAAGAGTGATGTACAGAAAGTTTATTCACCGGATTGGTGGGAATCACAAGATCCGAGTGCTGACTATTTGTATTTCTATGGTGCAGCTACAAAAGTGAGCGAGAAAGCTGCTCGCACTTCTGCTAAAACTGAAGCCTTCAGTAATGCTGCTCAGTATGTTAAGGCTTATGTAAAAGACATGATGAGTGATTTCGTTCAGGAATCAGGTAGTGATAATCCTCGTGTTTTGGAATTTACTGAAAGAGTAACTAAAGTTGTATCTGATGCAAAGTTTGCAAATGCAGTCCCAACCAAATCTGAAGTCATCGTGGTTAAAGAGAATGGTCAGGACAGATACAAGGTTTTCACTCAGCTTGCAGTTCCAAAAGACACAGTAAACAAAGAAATGAACAGTGCTATTCATAACGAAGAAGCAATGTATAATGAATTCAAAGCAACTCAGGCTTTCCAGAAACTGGATGCTGAGCTTGCAGGTCAGAAATAAATATTAGAGTCGGATAACAATAAGCCCTTTCCGAC
>JAFGVF010000137.1 GCA_016938155.1 Candidatus Cloacimonadota bacterium | reverse complement strand
TTGTGAAGGAAGAGAAGAAGGTAACGACAGGAAGTTGGCTGGTGCTTGATATGAAAGGACCTATCACCGAGCACACACTTTATTCCGATTCCTTCTTCGGATTGGATGCCATCGGGTTATCCGATATTATGGAGAAACTGGCACAGGCTCGTACCGACAGTCGTATTGAGGGTTTAATTTTGAAGCCCAAGAGTGCGATGCTGGGTATGGCAGAGGTCAACCAATTCCATAACCTGATAAAAGAGTTTAAGATGACCGGTAAACCGGTGCTTGCCTACATTGATAATGCAGGCAGTGCGGATTACTATCTCTGTACCGCTGCTGACGAAATCTGGCTAAATCCCTCTCAATCTGCCGGGATTATGCTGAATGGAGTTGGAGCAACGGTTGTATTTTACAAAGACCTGTTAACAAAAATCGGAGTGAAGGTAAATGTCATTCATGCCGGGAAGTACAAGAGTGCCGGGGATTCCTATTCCCGCAACACGATGTCTCCTGAGATGAAAGAGAGTTACACCCTCCTTTTAAAAGAGAGATTTCTCAAATTGAAACAGTTCCTTACTCTGTCTCGTAAAATGACCCCTGAGCAGGTGGAAGATGTGTTTCAGAAGCGAGAGAACTTCATGATTAAGGGTGACTATGCCTACAAAAGCGGGATAGTGGATACACTTGGTTATGAGGGTGATATGTTAACTAAATACGGGATTGATGAAGATAAACTTGTTCGGATATCCAAATACGGGAAACCGCAGTTCCCGTTCCCCGGAAACAAGATTGCCGTTGTTTATGCCGAAGGTGTAATCACCTCTGTCAGCTCAGGTACTTCACCGTCTATCACGGCAAAAACGATAAACAAAGTCTTTGACAGTTTAGAAAATGACGACGAAATTAAGGCTGTTGTACTGAGAATCAACAGTCCGGGAGGAAGCTCCCTTGAATCCGACATCATTGCCAATCGGATTCAGATGCTGAAGCAGAGAAAGCCCGTGGTTGTATCTATGGGTGATGTAGCCGCCTCAGGCGGTTACTACATCAGTGCTCCCTGCGATTACATTTTTGCTGACCCCTTCACTATAACCGGTTCAATCGGTGTCATTATGATGATGCCGGATGCGAGCGGACTTGCTGATGACATTGGAATTAAGACAGAGAGTATTTCTCTTAGTAAATTCCATGGACTCGGTAATCTCTGGGAAAAACCGTCTCAGGAGTTATTGAGTGCATTCGGAAAAGAGGTTGATGACATCTACACAGAGTTCAAGACCGTTGTTTCAGATGGTAGAAAGATGCCGATGGATAAGGTTGAGAAATATGCTCAGGGCAGAGTCTGGGGTGCGGATATGGCAGATAGTTTCGGTCTGGTTGACCAGATTGGAAGCTTGGGAGACGCCGTCTTGAAAGCTTCCGAATTAAGCAATACGAGTGATTACACAATCGCTCTTTACCCAAAGAAGAAATCCTTCTTTGATTTCATCCTTGATAACAAGGGTAACTTCATCGGTATGATGACACAACAAGAGAAGGGAGTTAGAACCGAGTTGCTTCAGAAAGCAACTGACCTGGAGAAGATGCTTCAGGAGCAGAAAACATATATGATGCTTCCCTTCGAGATAGAAATGGACTAACTGAGGATTTTTAATGCGTAACGAAATAATTGTAAATGTGCATCCTCTTGAGAAACGCCTGGCTATGCTGGAGAATAGCAAACTGGTCGAGCTTATTATCGAGAAGAAAGACAATGAAAATGTAGTAAACAATATCTATAAAGGTATTGTAAAGGATGTTCTCCCGGGGATGGGAGCAGCATTCATCGATATCGGGCTGGATCGAACAGCGTTCCTGCATTATTCCGATATCGTAGGAGATTTCCTCGAGTACTTTGACCAGGGTACACCTGAGAAACTCTATAAAGAGCACGACTCCTCCAAGATCGGGGATGTGCTCAAGCCCGGGCAGGAGATTATTGTCCAGGTGCAAAAGGGTCCGATTAATAAGAAAGGAGCCCGTATGACCGGCAGAATCTCACTGCCGGGTAAGTTCCTGGTGTTTTTTCCTAATCAGAAGAAAGTGGCGATTTCCCGTAAGATAACAAATCAGAATGAACGAAACAGAATCAGAACCATTCTCAAGGATGTGAAAGATAAGAATGTCGGTTTGATTGTGAGAACTGAGGGTGAAGGTTGTACAAAAGAGGAACTCGAAGCTGAATACAAGGCAATGGCTAAGACTTGGCGGTTGATTGAAAAGCAGATTAAACATGCAAAACCACCTCTCTGTGTTTTCGAGGAAAATGACCTGGCTAATGTCCTGATAAGAGACCTTTTCAGTGCCCATGTTGACCATCTCGTAATTGACGACAAAAACTTTGTGAAACATATAAAAGCCCAGTTGCAGGATATATCCCCTGAACTTGTGGACAGAGTGGAGCTTTATCAGGAAGATTCCCCGATATTTGATGCCTATGGTATTGAAAAGAAGATTGAGACCATCTTCCATTCCAAAATTTATCTACCCAGCGGAGGCAATATTGTTATCGAACAAACTGAGGCAATGGTTGTAATCGATATCAATACAGGCAGTTTTACCGGCAACAAAAACTATGAGCAGACAGTCAAAAAAACCAATATAGAATCCGCTGTGGAGATAGCCCGTCAGCTCAGACTAAGAGATTTGAGCGGTATAGTAGTGGTTGATTTTATCGATATGAAAGAAGACTCCAGTCGAGATGAGGTGATGCAAACTCTCCGAAGAGAACTTAAGAAAGATCGAGCAAAAACAAAAATATACAGTTTTGGTCCCTTAGGCTTAGTACAGATTACCCGTAAAAGAGTAAGAAACTCGTTAATGCTCAGCTATTCTGAACAGTGCCCCCAATGCTTCGGAACAGGCAGAATCGTTTCACGCGACGCAGTTATGATGAGAATCAATCGCTGGGTCAGCCGTGCAGAATACTTTATGGAAAATGAGAAAATCAAGATAAAAGTTCATACTAATGTTCGCAAGTATCTGTTAGATAATCCCACAGCCCTGCGTAGCTACAAATTACGGGTTGACTTTGAGACAGACGACTCCCTCCGTCCTGATGAATTTAAAGTATATCGGATGAGTGACGGTGTCGAAATCACTGAAGAATATAATGCTTGACATTAGAAAGGGCTGAAAATTTATTGAAAAAAATCATAACATGATTGCAAAATACAAGGAGATAGAGATGTACGCTATCGTAGAATTTAGAGGTACACAGCTCAAAGTAGAAAACAACGCTGTGGTGAAAGTGCCTTACCTTGCAGAACTCAAACAAGGTGAAAAGATTGAAATTCTCGAAGTTCTCATGATCAGAACCGAGAATGACATCATTGTTGGCACCCCCGTTGTCGCTAATGCGAAAGTAATCGCAGAAGTTATTTCCGACCCGGAAGACCTGAAATACAGGGAAAAGAAGATAATCGTTTTCAAGAAGAAAAGAAGAAAAGGTTATCGCGTTAAGAAGGGTCATAAACAGAAATATTCTCTGCTTAGAATTGAAACCATTACTAATTAATAGAGAGGATTTGACACATGGCACATAAAAAAGGTGTTGGAAGTAGTAGAAACGGCCGTGACAGTAATCCCCAATATTTGGGTGTTAAGAAATTCGGCGGTGAAGCCGTTGTTGCCGGAAACATCATCGTTCGCCAGCGTGGAACCAAATTCCATGTAGGTAACAATGTTGGTATCGGTAAAGACCATACAATATTCAGCCTTATCGAAGGCGTTGTAAAATTTGAAGTTAAAAGCAGAGGCAGAAAGTATATTAGCGTTTATCCCGCTTAATTACTAAATAAACTCATCTTTTCAAAGTCCGGTGTTATGCCGGACTTTTTGTTTATTCCACATTATAGGGTTTAAGCCATTACGGTATTCTTGATTTAATGCAATCCCTTCAGGGTTGGGGGGTTAGGGTGCGTCTTATCCATGGGTCATGCGACCCATAGTTAGTATTTTGCTGTCCTTTCAGGACAGAATGCATTACGAAGAAAGGTGTTGCATTGATTTTTCGTTATTTAGTATTACCTCTGGGGCATAGTATAAGAAAACCATTTTGCATTATTTTGTATTTATAATCCTATAAGGATTACAGAATAATAGCCTTAGGCAACAGCCTATGGTGTGCGATCCCACCGTAAATCCTCAACCCTGACGGGGTTGCAGAAGCTTCATTGCTTAGCCCTCCTTTTCTTGGATGGAAACATTAACAGTTAAATTACTTGACCTATATCCTATCAATATTATACAATTAATTCGTAGAAGTTTAAATCGAGCAATATAATTGGAGAAATCTCTATGAAAAAGATGATTTTGCTATGCATTATGGGATTAATTCTAATAACTCTATCCGGCATCAGGGTGACTTATTCGAAAAATGAACTAGAGAAACGAGTTGCCGAACGCTCGGACAATCCTGGAATTAAGGAGATTGCTCATATTACTCTTAATCCGAAACTGAATAAACATGAAAAAGAAGCAAAAAAGCTTTGGGATA
>JAFGVF010000136.1 GCA_016938155.1 Candidatus Cloacimonadota bacterium | reverse complement strand
GGCGACAAAGACTCTGTTCTACAGCAGATAAAGTTTCAAGAAGATCTGTTAAGAGCAGGAACGGAGGCAGCCGGTATTTCTCTTTTTCTCCAGGACTGCAATTTGCAGTATATATGGAGTTTGACTAAGCATAGTGAATTGAAGAAAATCCGGTTCAAAGAGAAGCAGGACAGCGATATATTCAATAAAAAAGATGCCTTGAAACTCAAAAAGATAAAGGAGCAAGCCCTTGAATCCCAGGAAATTTCCCGCTCTGAAATAACTCTTAGAGTTAGCAACAAAACCCTTCACTTTGAGCTGATAATTGAGCCCATATTCGACGAAACAAACGAAGTGATTGCAGCTATGAGTATTCTTCGGGACATAAACAGCTTCATAATAATGAAAAAGGATCTGATTGACTCTAATAATCTTTACAGTTCTCTGGTTGAGAATCAAGCTGACATTATCTGCCGTTGGCTTCCTGACTTGACGCTTTCATTTGCAAATAGGGAAATGAGACGGTTTTTCAGTGATAATACGGGAAACATTGTGGGAGTGAGACTTGATACTTTCTTCGTTCCCGAAGAACAGGAGGGATTCAGACAAGAGGTCAAGGAGTTGATTGCCAATCCCTGTAAGCTAGTAAAAATGCACCGATTTAACGATGCTAAGGGAAATTCCCGCTACTTGCAATGGGTTAGTCTGCCGGTTTATGACCAGAGCGGGAAAGTTACAGAGTTCCAATCTGTGGGAAGAGATATTACAGAATTAGTGAACAGCCAAGAGAAGATTGAGGCTCAGAACATTGAGCTTCAAGCTCAATCGACCCGACTCAATGAAGTTAATACTGCTTTAAAGATTGTCCTGCAACATAATGAACAAACAACTTCCAACTTGGAAAAGAATGTTCAAAACCAGCTTTCTGTAATTATCAAACCAATTATAAGCAGACTTCTAAAAACAGAGCTGAGTTATATCCAGAAGCAGTATGTGAAATCACTGGAGACTAACCTGGAAAAACTGACTGAGAAAAACTTCAATTCACTGGAAGAGAAATTAGCTTGTCTGACTCAGAGAGAGATAGACATTTCGATGTTGATTAGAGAAGGCAAGACGACGAAGGAAATCAGCGAGCTTTTACATTTATCCGACCAAACTGTTAAGACTCATCGGAAGAATATACGCAGAAAATTGAAATGTGAGAACAAGAACCTGCAAATACATCTTAAGCTCTTGACGAAGTAATACCCATTACATACCCATTTATTCCACCTTGACGGCTGGAATAGCCTTTTGGTTATTGAAAAAATGACTTTTCAATGTTCAGGAGGAAAAATGAGAGTTTCCGCTTTTATCATTGCTTTAATATTTTGCATCAGTTCACTAACTGCTGTTTTTACGGATGTTACTGAAACCGTATTAGGCTCACTTCCGGCTCAAGTTCAAGGTACGGGGAGCATTGCCTTTCCTGATATAAACAATGACGGCTGGGCGGATTTGTTCATCAGCCCTTACCACTTCTATATAAATAATCAGAACGGGACTTTCACTCATCGGGATGCAACTGATTTAATAAACGGAGGTATTCCGAATACTATGAACAGACCTGCTTTTTCAGATGCTGATAATGACGGAGATTTGGACTGCGTAGTGTCCGTTTATTATGGTAATCAAGCCTATTATCTCGAAAATCTTGGGGCACCGGATTATCTGTTTAATGTGCATGGGATTTATACTCATCCAACAAATGTACTGGGAGGTCAGCCAACCTTTATAGACGGAGATGCCGACGGAACACCGGAAATATATCTGGGGATGTTCGGCAACTGGAGTCCAAATTATGCCATAGGATGGGACCAGTATTTGAAAAGAAATACAACCGGGGGGTGGGATAATGTAACATCTGTTCATTTCCCTCAGTTGACGGATCCACTTTATAGAAGACCATCACGAGGTACTGTTGCTGCCGATTATGACCGAGACGGTGATATGGATATGTTCATTCCTGTTTATGGTATCTCTTACAGTGAAAACTGGGAGGATATGCTTTGGGATAATAACGGTTCGGAGGTGTTTACTGATGTAGCTGAGGTAATGAATGTAAATATTGAACCGCACGGTCGATATCAAATAGGACTCGGCAGCGGTGCCTCTTGGGGTGATTATGATAACGATGGAGATTTTGACATAGCCCTTTCCAATATCCACGGTTGGGCTGCCATTTATACCAATAACTATCCCGAACCTTTCACAAACGATACTGAGGAGTGCGGTTTGATAACCTCAGGAGCGGAAAAACAATGGCATAATACCCTCTGGACAGATCTCGATAACGACGGAGACCTTGACCTGCTTTTAACGCAATTTTACGATAACTACACCTCTTATATCTTCCGCAATGACGGACCGGAGAGCATTGGGCATTTCACTGATGTTACTACTCAATGGGGTTTTAACCAAGCAGGAAACTTGAATTTCGTAGAAGGCTTTTGTGCCGGTGACTATGACAATGATGGCGATATGGATTTAGCTTTCTATTCCAACCAGCCCGGATATGCAGGAACATGGTTCTATCAAAATGATTTAGATAACTCAAATCATTGGCTGGGATTCAATCTGCAAGGTAACGGAACTACAACCAATACAACTGCGACCGGCACAACACTCCAAATCTATTATCAAGACGGGAAGAAATCTCCCTTGATGCAGGTGGAGTCATCCTCCGGTGATATGGTGATGAATATGCTTCCCATCCATGTCGGTTTGGGGGATTATGAGACCTTCCAAGAGATTCGGGTGGATTGGCTGGGGGGAGAAACTGAATACTTCAGTCATACCGAAATAAATGATGCCCTTGATCAGTATATCGAGATTGTTCAGGGTTCGGGACATCCTCAATCAAGCTGTTTGTTTGTAGATGTAAACAATACCGGAAATGCTGACGGAAGTGAACAAAGCCCTTTTGTTTCCCTGCAGGAAGCAATTAATCAAGCTCAAGACGGATACTTGATAACTGTGAAACCAGGTTATTACTTCGAGAACCTTGACTTAGACGGGAAAGGAGTAACAATCACTTGTTCCGAAGGAGCAGAGCAGTGTACCATTATCGGTTTAGGCTCAGACAGTGTCATTATTACTGAGAATAGTCCAACTCAAACGGCAACTATAAACGGACTTTGGATAATTCAAGGCAATGCAGTTAACGGCGGAGGTATAAGGGTCTCAAACACCAATCTGAATCTTGAGAATGTGTATCTAACGAATAATACCGCTTCCCAAAGAGGCGGGGCTTTGACTGCCGATAATGCATCTATCAGCATGAAGAATTGCAGGATAGAGAGTAATTCCGCTAACTTGGGTGGAGCCGTTTCGTTGACCAATAACAGCTCTCTTACAGTAGATTGCTGTTCAATCAGAGCTAATACTACCCAATACCCCAATAGTCAAGCAGCTGTGATGTACCTTGATGACAATTGCAATGTGCAGATGCTGAATTGCTTGATAACGAATAATCAGACTTCCGGAAATGATGCCGAATGCGGAGGATTGTTCATAGAGAATGGAACTGCCGTTTTAATCAATTGCACAATTGCAGATAATAACTCCACTGGGGGTTCAGCTGTTATGGCTGTAAACTCAGGATTGACAATAGAGAATAGCATCGTGTGGCACAACCAGCCGAATAACTTCTCAAATCAGGATTCTCAGGTTTCACTTGCATACTCTAATATTGATGCCAATGTAACGGGTGCTGGTTTATTGAGAATTGAGCCGAGATTTGTGTCCAGAACTGAAGCTGATTATCATATTACCAATTTCTCAGCCTGTGCGGGAGCAGGAACGAATACACCGTCTGTGCCTATTTACACTGATATAGATGGAAATGAGAGACCGAATCCAAACGGAACGAATATGGACATCGGCTGTTACGAAATCGATGCCTATTTCCCTTATCCGATTCAACTCTTTGTTTCAACCACAGGCTCTGATACTGCTAATGACGGCTCTATAAGTTCACCTTTTGCAACTATCCAACACGCCATTGATACAGCTATCGGTGGTGACACAATCATTGTGGCAAACGGAACTTATTATGAATGCTTGAATTATGACGGGAAGAATACCTGCATTCGTTCCCAATATGCAACTTCCCATAATCCTGAGGATATCGGGAATACTATTATTGATGCAGGTAGTGCAGGACATTGCGTGGAGTTCTCTCAGGGAGAAACAGCTGAATGTTCTCTTGATGGATTTACCCTGATAAACGGGAACTCAAATTGGGGCGGAGGAGTTTACATTACGGGTGCTTCGCCGACACTGAAAAACCTAATCATCAGAAATAATCAGGCAACAGACAGAGGAGGAGCAGTTTATTGTCAGGATGGGAATCCCGCACTACTGGATTCCTATATCTATGCCAATACTTGTGGTAACAGAGGCGGGGCAATGTTCATTATCAACTCCGATTTGATGATTGAAAGATGCCTTGTTTATGGTAATGAATCAGGAAATCAAGGGGGAGCCTTTGCTCTGTTTTCAGGAGAGACCAGGATTATTAATTGCACCGTAACCGATAATGCAGCGGGTGAGTCCTCAACAGGAGGAGCATTGTTTGGTTATTCAACAAATCCGATTATTGTTAACAGCATCTTTTGGAATAATGGCGAAACACCTTACAGCTTCTCTTCAAGTCTGCCTGTATTTGCATATTGCAACATAGAAGGTGGAATTGAGGGAAGCAATATACTTGATACAGACCCGGGGTTTGTTGACCAGAGTACAAATAATTATCTTCTTAACGAGAATTCCGAGTGCATAGATGCTGGAGTGGTTGAATACAGCTTGGGTGAAGAACTCATATTCCACATTAACAGAAATCAATATTGGGGTAATGCACCTGATATGGGCTATTGGGAATACGGCTTGCTGCCTAATGAGCCGGATGCTTTACCCAGCCCGGAGTTACTACTTGGTCAGAATTATCCAAATCCATTTAATCCGACTACAACAATTCAATTCTCTCTGGCACAGAATCAATATATTGAGTTAGTAATATACAATGTCAAAGGGCAGAAAGTTACGACCCTGGCAAAGGGAGTCTATCCTGGCGGTAAGAATCTGCTTGTGTGGGACGGTCGAGACGGGAAAGGGAATCCGGTATCAAGTGGAATATACTTCTATAGCTTACAATCTAACATATTCACAAAAACACATAAAATGGTGTTGCTTAAGTAAAACTTATCTTCTTTCCTGTGCTTAGCAATCGCAATGAAAAAGACTTTGTTCTCCCCGGACAAGGTCTTTTTTTATTATATAGAAGAAGATGAAATTATGTAACGGTACTTACCACAAAATCAGATGCAAGCCATCGTCTTGATAGACAACCATTCTGCTTTTCCCTGACAACTTAGATGTTATAAACTCGTTGTTTGAGAATTGAGCAAATAGAGCCTTCTTGAAATACGGTTTTGCAGAGAGAAGCTCCTGCGGTAGGGCATCGGGATTTGTCCTGAGGATTGCGTAAATCTCGTTCTTTAATATATTGGAGCTATCAATCCTGAGTTGTGGCGGATACTTCGGACTATGTACATTAACACACCAATCGTAGAGTAATGAATCAAGTAGATAATCAACAAAAGAATGGTATTTCCATGATATAAATTCAGTTAAGTATGAGAAGGCTGCATAATAGTCTTTATGAGGGACTAACCCATTCTCAGTACAATAATTAAATAGCTCGGAAAAGAAGTGATAGGGGTCTTCAATCTGTTCGATGATATAATGTAGCGTTGAAGTCATTTTCTCACTGTTGTAGAACAAGTCGAACCAGTGAGTAAACTGCTCTAAATTCATCAATTCCTCAAAAGATAGCCACTTGTTCTTAAGCAGTTGATATGGAGGATAAGGCATAGCCTTTAATTTGAATTCCGATTCCTGCTTTGCAATCTCGGTGCCTGGAAGAACCTTGAGAAAGCCGAGTTGAAGATAGCGTGGGAGAGTTGAGATGGCATCATTAAAGGATTTACCGAATGATGTTATTGTATCATAGGGTAGTCCGATAATCAAATCCAGGTGTGTATGTATGTTCTCTAAACGGTTTACACGAATGAGATAGGGTTTAATTGTTTCAAAGTTATTGGCACGATTTATCGTTTCCAGAGTAGTAGGATGGGTCGATTGAAGTCCAATCTCGAACTGGAACAGACCTACTGGGGCTTTCGATAAAACCTCAATATCCTCATCTTGAAGAAGGTCGGGCTTTATCTCGAAGTGGAAGGTTATCCCCGGATTCAACTCAATCAAATATCTCCATATTTCTCGTGCAAAGATTCTGTCGGCATTGAATGAGCGATCCACGAACTTAACCAGACGGGGTTCAAGGGCTATCAATTGCTTCAACTCCTCTTTAACCGTCTCCAAAGCCTTGTATTCCAAAACCACATCAGTGCGTGAAGAAAGGCAGAAACTACATTGGAACGGGCAACCTCTACTGGATTCATAATACACATATTTATTCTTTAGGAGTGGTGCATCAGAAGGAAGATAGGGGAAAGGAATGTCACGAAAAGAAGTAGCGGGAATGCTGAAAAACTTTTCAGAGTGCTGGAAGTTCTGTTCACTAAGATGTTTAAAAGCCTTCTCACCTGCCCCTTGAATAGCAAAATCGATATATGGGAAGAGGGTTTCGATGAATGGATTGGGATAGGTTATCTCAGGTCCGCCAGCAACGATGATTGTCTTAGGAAGTACGATTCTCACTAAGGGGAGTAGTCGTGAAACAAAGAGAGTATTCCAGATATAAACTGATAAACAAAGCACATCCGGTCGGTGCTGAAAAATGATATTGGTTGTTTCCAACTCATCTGCATTGATAGAAGTTTCCAGTATCTCCCACTCATAATCCGATCCGAGTATGCTGTTTCTTAAATAGTAAAGAGCAAGGTTGCTATGAGTGTACCTGGCATTAATCCCCAGAAATAGTATCTTCATACGACTCCTTCAGAAAGTGATATTGCAATATTGAAGAGTATGTATTTTAGTCAAGATAATGAGACGATGAGCACTTTGACTTGGCTGAAATAGTTGGTTTCTATTCAATAGAGTGATTTGGTTCTCTTTTGTATATTACTTATAATTAATAGGATAACACTGAAATATTGCAGATCAAAAAAAGTAACGACAAGCAAATATTTATTTATACTAAACAAACAAAAATATTCAAAATAAACTTGACGACAAACAGCACAGTTAATAAAAATACATTGTTCTCT
>JAFGVF010000135.1 GCA_016938155.1 Candidatus Cloacimonadota bacterium | reverse complement strand
TTTGTGATGAATGCATTGAGAACCAATTTCCCGCAATCTGTATTGCTTTAGATTCTGCTACGGGAATAGCTGTAATAATGCATAACAAGAGCAGCAATGTCATTGTGATGACAAATTTCTTCATTCTTCACCTCTTTATTTTCTTCAATTCCTAAAAAACTTTTCTTGGTTTCTATAATATATTATGTAATTTTTCTTCCAAAGGCGGATTTTTTTTAACACGCTGTATCACAATAAATAATTAAGGAGATATTATGTCAAAGATAACTTTAAAGGGAAACCCTTTCACCACAATTGGAGAACTTCCTCAGATTGGAGTAAAAGCTCCTGATTTCAAGCTTACTTTCAAAGATTTGAGCGATAAACAGCTAAAAGATTATGTAGGAAAGAAAGTGATTATGAACATATTCCCAAGCCTCGATACACCAGTTTGTGCAAACAGTGTAAGACATTTTAACAAAGTGTCATCAGAAATTGATAATACTGTTGTTTTATGTATTTCACGCGATTTACCCTTTGCACAGGCTCGTTTCTGCGGGGCAGAAGGTCTTGATAATGTTGTAACACTTTCAAGCATGAAAGATACTGCTTTTGGTAAAGCCTACGGAGTAACCATAGTTGATGGTCCAATGGAAGGTTTGTTTGCAAGAGCTGTAGTTGTAATAGATGAACAAGGGAAAGTTAAATATACTCAGTTAGTACCTGAAATTATTGATGAACCTGACTACGATGAAGTACTGAAAAATATCTGAAAAATCTGAATAATAATAAAAAAGGCGGAGTTAACTCCGCCTTTTGTCTATCTATAGAAAGATTATTATAAATCTTTGAATGGATTATCATCCGGAATATCTCTTTCTTCAGAAGCAAACTTCTTCCATGATTGGTCGTTTCTTCTTGGTGTACGAGACTTCTTATCCCAGTTTCCATGATTTTCGTTATTTTGTTCAGAAAAATCCTTTTTAAAGCGAGGCTTTTCTTCGTCAGCAGGAGCATCAGTATAATTAAGGGAAATTCTTCTGTCCTGTACATTGATTCTCGTTATAGCCAGTTCAACTTTGTCTCCGGTATGGTATTGCTCTCCTTCCCTGATTCGGGAGATTGGTAGTAAGCCTGTAAGACCTTGGGCAATAGTAACAAATACGCCATGCTTTGTATTGGTCTCGACAGTTCCTTCAACAATATCACCTTCTTTGATCTTCGAATCTACATCAGCCCAAGGGTCAGGTTGCAAGGCTTTCATGGAGAGAGAAATCTTCTGCTCTGAAGGTATAATTTTAAGGATTCTGGCTTCAACAATATCACCGACAGAAAGAACATCTTTAGGATGCTTAATCATTCTGCCCATAGCAAGTTCTGAAACGGGGATCAAACCTTCAACACCGGGTTTAATCTCTACAAAAGCACCGAATGGATGTAGGCGAAGTACTTTTACTTCACAATCATCACCTTCATTCAAATCACTCAGAGCTTTTTCAAAAGGATTAATTTCAAGCTGTTTGAGAGAAAGAGAAATCTTGTCATTATCCATTGCAAGTATCTTAACTTCAATCTCTTGGTTTTCTGCAAGTACATCTTCCGGTTTAGCTACATGAGCCCATGAGATTTCAGAAACATGAAGAAGTCCTTCATATCCACCTAAATCAATGAAAGCACCGAAGTTTGTGAAGCGTTTTACAATACCCTTCACTACATCTCCGGGATTGAGTTTTGATAGAACGGCATCTTTACCTGCAGAAATCTCTGCATCCAAAACTGCCTTGCGGGAGACGATGATATTTCTTCCTCTGTCTTCAAATTCAATGATCATGAATTCGAATGATTTACCTACATATAATTCTGCATTATCTGATGGTCTAAGGTCAATCTGTGATACGGGACAGAAAGCTCTGACTCCCAGTAAACTAACACTATATCCACCTTTCACTTTAGAGGTTACTTTACCTTCTACAGGAATTTTGTTTATAAAAGCATCTTTAATTGCACTCTTATCCACATTCGATTTTGAAAGTGAACGAGCAATTGTTATGCTGGATTCATTGATGTCCACGATGAAACCGGATAACTTGTCTCCGATTGCTACTTTTAAAGTTCCATCTTTGTCCTGATAATCTTCTCTGGCTGCAATTGCATCTACCTTGCCTCCAAGATTAACAAAAATGTAACTGTCGTTAATGTTAATGATTTCCCCCTCTACAACATCTCCTTTTCTCGGTTCTGAAGATTGTGTGAGAGACTGATCCAACATCTTCTGATAATCATCAGCGACATTGGATTTAACTTGTTCTGTTGTTGCTTTTACATCAGTCATTCAATAACTCCCTGTTTCGATTTGCCACCATCCTTTTTCAGACGGCTTATTTGTCCAGAAAATAATTATTTAACAAGCAAATCATGCATTCACAAAGGCTTGTTCATTTATTACTTCCCAACTGTATATAACAACTCAGTTTCCGGATATTTATCTGTTACTAAAAGAAAGCCGTCTTCAAATCGTACAATTCCCTCCCAATTCCGGTCATTGTATTCAAGATTGATTACCTTGGCTTTTAAATCGGGTTCTATCCGACCATTAAATATTTTTAGAGGTATTAATCGTTCGATTCCTGTAGCCGGAACTTCAATCAAAGTTACCATGTCCGTTTGTGGTTTGTATTTCTCTGCATCACCGGGCCAGAAGTAATTGATTACATAAAAGGATCCCTTGTCTGAAATGGAAGTGGCATCAGTAACTCGGAATTCCAAGTTAGGAAAAGGTATTTTTTCTGCATTCCTGAAATCTTTATCTGTGGATAGGGCATAAGCATCTGGATTTATAGCCTTTCCATTGCCTTCATAGAAGAAATATAGCCTTTGCTTAAACAATGCAATACTTTCATAAGTTGCATTTTCAAGAATTATGGGAGTCTCAAGTTTTGTGATGGAACTACTATCTAAATTAATAGTATTGTCCACGGCATTGAAATCACCTTTTACCGCTATGGTATATGGTTTCTCGCCACCGATTTCAATGGCAAAATACAGCTTTGCATCATCAGATGCACATGCTTCAAAGCCTTCATAGAATTCGAGTTTATGTAATTCATCAAGCCCTTTTACCTCTATTGTGTTACAAGCAATGGAGGAAGTAGAATCTCCCTCTATATAGTTTTTTAGTACTGTGTTTTTTAAAAACAGAAAACTACCTTCAGTAGTATCTGTTTTAAACCGTTCAGGATACTGTGGAACTAAAAGAATACCGTCCATTAAGGGACACATGGCTGAATACTCGGCATATTTACTGCTAAAAGGCTCAGGTAACAAAATAGCCTTGGTTTTAACTTCAGAAGCATTCTTGAGATTACTCAAGGAGGGGATTGCACAACCGAGAATCATGATAGATAATAGAACTATAGCAACTTTCTTCATATTTTCTTCTCCATATCTCGACAAAATTGGGCTTAGAATTGCAGTCAAGAGAAAAGGGCAGGTGATTCTAACCTGCCCTTTCGTTTGCTTATCTAAGAAGCTTTATTTCATTAACACCATTTTCTTTGTTACAGATGATTGACCTGCTTCAACTTTGTAGAAGTATATTCCGGAAGAAACAGAGTTTCCTTTTGCATCATCACCATTCCAAACAAGAGTGTTTACACCAGATTCGAATCTATCTTTTGCCAGTGTCTTCACTTTCTGTCCTAAGATATTGAAAATGGTAACTTCAACCTCTGAAGGAGCAGGTAAGTTAAACTTAATGGTAGTGGTTGGATTGAAGGGGTTGGGGTAGTTCTGAGAAACTGAGAATGTATTGACAGAGGGGTTAGTACTCTCTTCATTACCTACTTCATCAATGTGCAGAACTTGAGCATAAAGACCGATAATCTCGGTTTTACCGCTTGATCTTCCATCTGACCATATAGTCATGGCTTTCTGATTATGAATATTCCCAATCTTGGGAGTATATTGTCTTTTAATCGGTTCTGAAATCATATAGCCATCGCCAAGATTAAACTGTGGCTCGCCATCTAGTGTGTAAAGATTGAAGAAGATGTCTGATTCAAAAGTAACATTATCTTCCCAAACAACACCGAAATGCTCAGCACCAAGTTGAGTAAGACTTACGGAAGTCTGAGTAGAGTCCTTAACAATTGCATTAAGTCCTGTAGTTGCCCAGGCTTGGTTGCCTGAAAAATCAAGCTTCTGCATATAAATATCACCGACACCGACTGTATTCTCTGTCCAGGCACTGATTATTGAATCATCGCTTGCCACGATGAATTTAAATTGTTCCTGTGAATGGTCGAAATTATCTGTATTGTCTCCAACGATTACACCATCATTACTCCAGAGATAGGTACCATCTGGACCAATCATCATTCCGTAGTAATATGCCAGATAATTGTTTCTGAAATCCTGCCAGAAACAGATTAAATCATTGTTAACTACATTAATAACTGGAGCTGTCTGGTTCGAATATAGAACTGTGTCTGTAAACTCAGAAATTTTAATACCTTCCTCCGGGAAACCGGTGGAGGTTGTTCCATCTTCGTTAAGTTTCTTTGCCAATACAGCAACATTCCAAGTAGGAAGTGATTTAGTCCAAACGAAGTACAAGCCTTTCATAGCTTCAAGCTGACTTTCTCGTTCTTGAGCACCACTGGCAGTTGCAGAAACCAACAAGCCATCGTCTCCCCAGAGTACATTGCCATCAACTACTTTCTGAGCATAAACCTGATTTATCTGAGTAGAGGCACTAAGGTTTGACCAGGCAAAATAGAAGGCACCATTATAATAGTCAACCTTTGGTTTGGATTGGCTAAGCGGTGTATTTACAGTTAACTCAAGCCCTAAGTCGCCCCAAAGTCTTGTTCCGTCAACATCAATAAGCTGAGCATAAACTTTAGGGTAAGCAGTTCTCTGCTCTTCCCATACCACGCAAATCTGACCTTCAGGTGTGGCTACAGCAGCAGGCTTTGATTGAGAACCATAAGTAAGTTCGGTCAATGAACGACCATTTCTTTCCTCTAAATCATCAAAAACAATACCGTCTGCGTTAACAAACTGATAGAATATCTGGTAACCGAAGCTTGCATAGCGAGTATCAGCCCAGATTGCAACAAGGTCATTTTCTCTCTCTACAGTAATAAACTGTTCTTTTAAAGCATCACCTGAAAGTCCCCAGAATACTTCTTTTCCGTTTTCTTCCATTACAAGTTGATTGCTGCTGTTTATAACCTGATAGAAAATACCATGAGAACCGTTTCTGGCATCCAACCAGTTAACATAAGCGTTTCCATTAGAAAATTTAACGATTGAACCGTTCTGCTCACCGGGAGCTACACAAATAGCTGTCCCGTCAGTATCCATGAGGATGTTTCCTGTTGAATCTATATGTTGAGCATAAACATCAAAATGAGGAGCATTCCCGTCACGGGTATCATCCCAGGCAACGAAAACACCACCTTGGTCATCTGCTGCCAAGCGTGGATCCTGCTGTGCGTAGGCTTCTGTAGAAACTGCAATGGCATCTGCATTCCAAAGTAAATTACCGTTTAAATCAACTTTCTGTCCATATAAATCCGGATACTGAGGGTCATTTCTCAGGTCTTCCCAGATAATAACAGCAGCGTTATCACTGGTTGCAGTTACTTGCGGGTTGAACTGCTGGGCAAAGTTTTCTTCAGTAGCATCGCCATATACGAGTAAGTCAGATGCCCACATAATTGTACCGTCAAGTGCAACTTTTTGAGCATAGATATCCGGATCAAGGTTTCTTTTATCTGACCAGGCAATGATAAAAGTATCAGGTCCGAAAGGTCTAACCTTGATATTAGTTTGGTCACCGGGTTCAACACATAAGTCCTGAGCGTCACCCCATGCAGAAGTTCCATCACTCAAGATTCTCTTCATGAGAATATTTTTACCTTGTGGAGCTGGTGCATCAATATTATAAGCTACAATAAATCCACCTTGTCCATCTTCCCACATTGAATTGGATACTTCGTTATTTGCACTGTTAGCTACAGGGTTCCCATCAGAATCCCAGTTGGCAGCTAAACTACCGTCTCCGGTAACATGCTGACAGAAAAGGTCTTTATTATAGTTTCTGGAATCAACCCATAATACAAAAGCTCCACCGGTATTATCTGGAACCATATTCAAAGAAATCTGGTTCTCTTCATTCAGGCAGAGGGCTACTCCACCTTCTGGCCATAATAGATTTCCGTTTGGGTCAAGTTTTTGAGCATAAACATCGCCGTCAGGGTCTGATGAAAAATCTACCCATGCAACGATATAATTACCGTCAGATGTCTGAACTACAACAGGGTCTTCTTGTCTGTTTGGTTTGCCGTCAATCAGGATTGGATCCGGCATAACTGCGTTTGGATCAGATCCTACGAATTGTCCCCAAAGATCACGACCACCATTCTTGGTGTCAGACCAAACATAAAAAGCACCATCGGCTGTCCCATTAGCGGATCTGAACCATTCGATGTTCACTCCCTGTCTAATGGCTTTGTCTTCTGCCCAGCCATTTGTTACATCAGCGATTAAAGTTGTCAGCATTATAAACATCAGTATAACAATGCACAATTTTGATTTCACTATATCCTCCTCATCTTATTAATCTATATCGATTATATTCTTACTTTAACTGTATTATGCAAAAATCATTCCTCAAAGCGGTTGCACATTTTATAATACGAGTCAACCTTAAGAGATTTATTAAGCAAACTATCTGATTACTATGAACTTACCTTGCACTGACTCGCGATGGTTTTTTATTCTGTAGAAGTATATACCGGAACTCTTAAAACCATCCTGCTTAGAAATATCTAAACTGAATTCAGTAACGCCCTTTTCTTTGTCCAGTATCTTTTTGAAAATTTTCTGTCCTTTAATGTTAAAGCATTCCAGAATTAGCTGTTCACGCTCATTGGATTTCACCTTAATATTGAGATTATTCCTTACCGGATTGGGATAAACACTGCTTATAAGGCCATTCACTTCAATTATTTCCTCTGTATTTACGAGAGATGGCATGACTCGTAATGAGATGTCATCAAGAAAAACACCGATTGTGTACCATGCAGTATAATCCGGCATGATATCACCTTCGGCAGCTGTAAACCGGAATGTGATATTGAAAGGTTCCATGAATGCCATATCCCTTGTTATTATCTCTCCCAGAGGTAGGTTATAGTTTGCCCAATCGGAGTAGATAAATCCGTTTTCTCTGAGCAATGCACCACCTGACCCGAGAAATAACACTTCCTCGTCCCATCCATTGCCGGATAGATGTATTGCTATCCCATCTGAACCATACATCGGCATTCGATAAGTATATCTGAAATTCAGCTCCATCCCGGGAATCCAGTACGTTTGAGGTAACTGAAAATCGAAGTCTCCCAGTCCTGTGGGACGGCAGGATAAACAACTTTCATCATAAGCATCTACAATCTGCCACGGCATTGGTATTGTAATTGCACTACCATTATTGAAGTCCATTTGCCAATAATCACTGCTTTGTCCAGTATGCACCGTAGGTAGCAGATAGACAAATTCTTTCATCATAACCTGATTATTGAAATTGTATTGTATATGTAAGTCAAACTCCTCTGTCAGGTTGGTTGATTCATTTAGCTCAAAACTAAGGGTTTGCACAAATTCATCTCCTGTGCTCAGATTCCCATCCAAGGTTGCTGTTGCATTCTGTACAAGATTGGGATTACTAAGAGTTAATTCAATTGGTCCCTCGATACTCCCCGATTCACAGCCAAGAGTCACCGTCATAGAGTTGGGAGAGTTGAAACTTAAAGGCAGGGCAGGCTGTTCAGTAGAAAGCAGATTCAGGATTGGAGCAATAATGGGAATATCCACATTAATAGATGCAAGCGGATTGGTATTCCCTCCGATTTCATATACATTTAATTGCATACCCAAAACTCTTCCATTGTTTAGCTGTGGAACTGAGGGAGTTGGATTAATGTGGAAACCGTAACCATCGATTTCAACAGATTCGTTAGGTAGAATTATTCCGCTAATAAACTGTTCTGTAAGGGCAAAGAAATCAGGTTCATCCGGTACCATTTCCACCCAATAGGAAATGGGGGAGTCAGCTTGTGAGTGAAGCGTGAAATCAATTCTATAGTTTGAGTTCTGTAAACATATCTGGGATGAATCGAGAGGTACTATCTCTGCGTAGGTAATTGTAATATCTGCTTCCGGAGAAACTCCACAGGAATCTACCATTTCATAACCATACTTATACACACTCACAGGTTCAACAGGGATATAATCAAGCATGGCAAAACCCGTTTCATTGGTGAAAACAGTTGCACCTTCAGCTGTTCTAACGACAGCCTCAGAAATCTGAGCTCCGTTACTTGAGGCATTTATAGATAGATAAGCACCCATATCGTTTGTAATGACACAGCTTTCAGCTTGCAACGGTTCCGGATTATTTCGCATCGGTCTGTAGCCTGCATCGCCAAGGGCATTCATCTCATAAGCAACCCATTTATACACGGAATCTCCGTAGAGATAGGGGAGGAAAGGCAGTTTCTGCATATAGTTTAGAGCTGAAAGCGTTAAATCTGGCTTTCGGAAATACTGCTTAAAGAACTCCTTTTGGAAGTACTCAGAAAAACCGAAACCATCTGCTCCCGGGGCACCCCAACCGTATCTGGAGTTACCCAGAAATCCCAGAACAGGAGCATGGAATTGCATCGTTTCAGCGATTGATGGAAAGTCAAAGGCAGCTGACCAGCATCCTATGGAGTACATCAAACCGGTTGTTGCCTGCATGTTTAAACTTTCTGCAACCTGAGTATTTATACTTCCCTGTCCCAGCGACATCACACTGTGAAAAGCATGACCTGTATGCTGGATAATATTGGGTTCCTGATAAATCTCAGTCAGAAAGTTAGCTACTGTATTCTCTTGGTCATTGAGGATAGTATTTGAATAATAAGGTGGGAAATAGTGGTCAAGAATGTACTCCTGCGTAACCACACTATTGGAAGTTGACCAGAGGTTCATGCTCAACCCTAAAGACCGATTGTAACCCGTGTCGGGATAAAGATGTCCCTTTTCATAGTCAATCAATCTTGTTGTATAAGATGAGACATCGCCGGCTGTGTGAAAACTTAAACGGGAAACAAAAAGCTCCGCATAATAATCGGGATTATCCTCATCTTCTCCGAAGATCCCGTCACCATCAGCATCCCAATCGTTATCTAGGCAACTGAAGTACATGTCACTTGGTATATTGTTTTCCACAACGGACATACCGAACTCACAATCAAAAGCCCATACCCAACGGTAGGGTACGATATCAAAATCACCTGCAAGAGTTACATAATCGATTCCATAGGTAAGGTATTGGTCGGTAATATAGTTCTTTAGTTTCTGAGCATTGTCAATGCCATCGTAAGTGGCAAGTATATTCTCAATTGAACCCGTGTAAACATCAAATCCCTGTGCACTGCGGAATTCGAGCAATTCTTCACTGGCGTTCAAAATGGGATTTGTGCTGATATAAAGCAGCTTTTCCGGTGTTGTTGTCCTTTGTGTCGGGAGATTAAGTCCTTCGGCAATTATAGCAGAACTGTGATTATATGGATTTCTGCTCATTGCTTCGGGAGTAAGGGACCATTCCAGATTGAAAGATTCAGGTATAATAATTGTATTGGTATCAGCTTTATAAACAGCCGCATAATAGGTTATGGTACCAAAATGATAAGCTCCGCTTCTGTTTGTTGAGAACCTGATCAGATAGTCCCGGGGTGAATCGTGCGTATAAACCCTTGGCAGGGCAATCCGAGTATCAGTGTAATTTACTGCTTCAGGTGCCTGCATAACGGGCTTCTCAGCCACAATCTCTTTGGTGTTAATTGGAGTCAGGGTCACCTCTGCCAGTTTCATACCGTTTGGTATCTCAAAGTTGTATGAAAGCAGAGGTATTGCAGGGGAAACTTCCGCATAATTATAGATAGTAAATCCATCCGGATTCTCCAGTCGTATTAAACCGCTCTCCATTATCAACTGTGGTTGAATGTTATCTATCTGCATGGAATATAAGCCTGTTATCACTATTAAAAGTAAGATAACTGAATTCACTATTTTCATATTTCCTCCCAATATCCGATTTCTCTAAATGAGGTAACTCCTTGTCAATCAAAAACTATTTAAATTATAAATAGTCAGGTCTCTTCGGCAATATTTTTTATCTGAAACCCCATCAATCCTCACCTGTCTTGATACAAAAATCACACATCTTCTGATTAGTTGGATGAAAGCTTTCAAGGAAGAAATAGTTAAATAGTAGCCGTTTCCATCCTTGGAAAAACGAATTATTGGCTAATACGAATAAGCGAAACTTTTGTAATCCGAATCCTCTTTCCAGTTTTCAGCACCGTCTTAATGCTCCATTCAGCAAAGTGCAATTTTCCCACTGTTCTGCCACTGTGCACTCACTGTCCACTCACTGTTTCAGTGGGTGCACAGTGGGAGAGCAGTGAGTGAGCAGTGGAAAAACAGTGAGGAGATGAATAGGCAGTAAAAGGAGCATAAATACACCCCTAAATGTCCGAAACTCCGCATTATTTCCACTGAAGATTGGTGAAAGTGGATTAAGTTTAAAGATTTGCTAATCTGTTTATTGATAATGATGTTATGATTGTTCCTGTAAATCATCCGTGATATGCATAAATAATGATGTCCGCCAGGCAGGAAGAAGAAGTGAATCCTCAGATTTTAGCGAGTTTTCAAACAAAACAGAGTTCCGTGACAAGAGTATTTATCCTCAAGGATTTGTTTCTCATTCGCTTTATGCATTAATTCATATAACAACTCTTAATACCTAATAATATGTCTTAAATCATACTAATTTCATATATTCAGCATGACTACAATAGATAATGATGAATAGTCACAGGATTTGAGTTAACGGTCAACGAATATCAGAGCTTGACAAGGTTGTTTGAGATAAATATTTATAATAACCTTATGAAACTATATGGATTTTACTTAAGCAGGAGTGTTATCTCCCGTAAAAATAGAAAGATACGCTTTGATATCTGGTTCTCGGCGTTAGGAATAATAATAGCGGTAATGACCCTTACCACAGCTTTATCTCTTTTTGACGGCTATACAAATACCCTAAAAAAATCTATTCTCAATGCCTACTCCCATATCTTAATTTATCCCAATATCTCAGATACACTCAACGATGAGGAGATTGTGTCACTTACGGCTTATCTGAACGAGAAAGAGGAAGTAGGAGGATTTGCCGAAGTTTCTGCAAAACAGAGTATGATAACCTTTGACGGGAAGAGAATCAGAGGGAGCTATCTGAAGGGAATCCGGATGGTTAATCCGGGGTATCAGGAGCATTTGAACCGGATAGTGGATTCTCATAATTCAGAATTGAGCTCCGGCGAGATAATATTGGGTCATATCTTAGCAAGAGAATTGGGAGTGAGTATCGGGGACACAATCAGAGTCATAAACCCCCAGTCGGAAAACGTCTCTGTTTTTGGCTTGAAGAATAACGAAATAAAACTCAAGATTGTAGATTTATATCGTTCGGGTATGTATGAGCAGGATAACAGTGTGGGACTGTTAACCAAGGAAGATTTTGACAATTTCTACAAAGATACAGGTGTTAGTGACTGGATAGAAGTTGTACTTAAATCCGGCTTTGAAGATAAAGCAGAGAAGCTAACTTCCTTGTGGAGTAAAGAGGTCTTCAATGACTTCCAGATTTTGCCTTGGTCCTACTTCAACAGCACTCTTTTTTCATTGTTGGAATGGCAAAAAGGGTTACTTTTCGTAATAATGTTGTTTTTAGTATTGATAGCATCTTTTAACTTGATAAGCTCAATTTCTGCCTCGATATTAGACAGAAGAGCCGAAATCGGAATTATGAAAGCAGTAGGTTGCAGTAATGCAGTCCTGAAGAGAATCCATATAGCAAATTATATAGGATTGGCAATAGTTTCGATAACGGGAGGAATAATTGCCGGATTAGGTCTTGCGTATTTAATAACCAAGCAAACTATATTAGGAATCAGTGGAGATGTCTATTTTATCGATAAACTGACCATGCAGGTTAAGCCGATAGCGATTCTTGCCATTTTTGTATTTTCACTGATAATTATTATCTGCTCAACTCTTTTTCCGTTGAGGCAAATCAACAGGATGGAAGTTAATGAGATATTGCGGGAGAGAAATTAATGAAAGAAAAGATATTAAGCGGACTGAATCTTTGTAAAAGTTATCAGGACAGCAATGGCGTGCTCAATGTGTTGAGCGGTGCCGATATTGATATATTCAAAGGAGAGACCCTGTGTATCACAGGTCAGTCCGGTTGTGGGAAAAGTACTTTACTGCATATACTCGGTTTGCTTGATAAACCTGATCGCGGGAAGTTGATTTTTGAGGGTAAGAGCATAGACACTACTGCGAAGAATGTGAACCTATTCCGCAATAAAAGGCTTGGGTTTGTGTTTCAATTTCACTACCTTCTTGAAGACTTCACAGCATTGGAAAACATTGCCATCCCTCGATTAATTACTGGTGAATCTCATAAGAAGGCATTATCGGATGCAAAAGAACTTATGCTGAAACTCAATATTGCCAAGCAGGCTGACCATTATCCGAATCAGTTGAGCGGGGGAGAACAGCAAAGGGTTGCGATATGTCGTGCATTAATCAATAATCCCGATATTGTGTTGGCAGATGAACCGACGGGAAACCTTGACCCTAAGCACAGTCGCGAAGTTATGGATTTGATTATGCAATTAAATCGAGAAACAAAACAAACCTTCTTGATTGTAACTCATAATCCTGAGATTGCCGGCTTGACAGACAGGCATCTGGAACTATTAAACGGAGTCCTGGTCGAAAGATAAATGCGTAAACAGAAATTCTTGTTTTGGCTTGTTATTATTATCCTCATCTTCAATGCAGGGATACTGGTTTTGACCAAAACAAGACTTATGAACGGATTTCTCAACAAATATGCAATTTCTTATCTGAGTGAAAAGCTCGATTCAAAGATAACTATCAGTGATTTATCCCTCAGCGACAAGCAGGTAATCGTAAATAATATCCAGATCAGCAGTAATAAGGGTGATTACATGCTGAATATGAACCAGCTGATAGTAGATTACCGTCTGATTGGTTTACTTCCCATTTTCAATAAAAACTACCGTCCGTTAAACGATGTAACTGCCGTTAATCCTGAATTTATTTTCAAATACCGCATACCAGAGGAGAGAGAAAAAAAGGCTGAAAAGTTTGAAATTCCCAATCTCGGGAAGTATCTCGGTCACTTATCCATCATTGACGGTAATGTGAAATATACTATCGAAAAGTACAATAAAAAAATGCAGGAATTGTATCTGACTGATGAGATTACCGGAATTGAAGCAGACCTGATGGTGCAGAAAAACAATGAATTTAAGGTGGACTTCAATGCCAAACGCAAAGAAGGCGGTATTATTACTGCTAATTGCCTTGTCAAAGATGGTTTTGTGAGAGATGCTTTTGCTGAGGTTAACCACATGATTCCGGCTGAGTTCACGACCATTTATCTGGATGAATTGGACTTTGTGGTTGATTTGAAAGGCGAGTATCATTATGACAGCAAAATCGACAGTACGAGTTATGCTGTTACTGCTCTTGTTGAGGATGCATATCTGTCAAAACAAGGGCATAAGATGTATATTCCGGAAGCAAGTTTAGTACTTGCAGATAACCAATTGGATGTTGTTATTGCAGCATTGAGTGCTGATGAAGTAGTTGCCAAAACCGGATTCACAATCTTGGAGCTTTTCTCGGATAATCCGAATGTTATGGGATCTGTGAATCTGCAT
>JAFGVF010000134.1 GCA_016938155.1 Candidatus Cloacimonadota bacterium | reverse complement strand
GAAAAAGTTAAGCACAAATTGTGGATAACTTTAGCCTATCCCAGGGAGGGTCTAGGGAGGCTCTAGGGAGATTCCAACGAAATTCCTCCGTTTCAAAGCAGAGCAGTAAAGTGGAAAAAAGGTGGAAAAGAAAAAGAAATTGTAATGGAATGTTTGGCTTAAAGGCTGGTCACTTGGCAAGTTACACATTGGGGATTGATTATAGAACCATATGGAAAAACTATTGGAAGGTAACTGATAGGAATAAATCTAAACTGATTTGGACAGACCTTGCTACACTTTATTGCTTCTTGAAGCTTATAGTTGCCGTTTATTGCGTTTTATGGAAGATACCTGTAAGGATTGTTAAATCACATAAGAGTTTAAAAATCCGAACTCAGAAACTCCTTAAAAGCTTAATTTCTTCACTCCAAATCTCTTCATTAGGAGTTTCAAGAATTAATGGTATATTGTCAAATCTTGCATCTTGTATAATAAGGCGAAAGGGCTCAAGACCTATCTCGCCACGAGAAAGGCTGTCATGCCTGTCCACTCGACTTCCAAGCGGTTTCTTGGAGTCGTTCAGGTGCATAGCTCTCAGATATTTAAATCCGATAATTCTGTCAAAAGCGGTAAAAGTATTAGTATAGGACTCTTCTGTTCTGATATCGTATCCTGCCCCAAACAAGTGGCAAGTATCCAAACAAACCCCTATCCTGCTTTTATCATCAACTTTATCAATCATCTCAGCAAGATGCTCAAAAGAATAACCAAGATTACTACCCTGTCCGGCAGTGTTTTCGATAACTGCCGTGATGCCGGAAGTGGATTGGAGAGCGATGTTGATGGACTCAGCCACAATTTGAATTGATATACTTTCGGGTATTAACTTGAGATGACTTCCGGGATGGAAGTTGAGCATAACAAGCCCCAATTGCTGGCATCGTTTCATTTCATCAATAAAGGCTTCCCTTGATTTCAACAGGTCTTCCTTGCTGGGATGCCCGAGATTAATCAGATAACTGTCATGAGGAAGAATGTATTGGGGTAAAAATCCTCCTGCTCGGCAACTATCCTTAAAACCGGAAATCTCTTCATCAGTAAGAGGTTTCGCTGTCCATCTTCTTTGATTCTTCACGAATAATGCAAAGGCATTTGCACCAATTTCCATTGCATTTAGGGGTGCTTTATCCACACCTCCGCTGGCACTAACATGTGCTCCGATAAATTTCATAATTAACTCCTATTAGATGCAACCCCTTCTTTCCTATAAAAAAGATATTCATTTGTAACTGATAGTCAAAGAAAATCTTAAAAATTGGATACTATTAACAATTGAGGAAGTTCAGAGTGCTACTTAAACACTGAGAATTTGATTTGGTCGGAAGAACCTACAGCAAATACCTCGTCACAATTACCGGATGCAGCTAATCAATCAGCTCTTTTGTTGAGTAAATGTTTGTCATAATGCAATTACGAATTATAATTTTCTTGTAAAAATTACAGTCAGCTTATAATTGGTTGAAATGTGAATAAAAAAATAGGAATCATTAAAGTGGAGGCAAGATGAATTATGATGTTATCATAATCGGAGCAGGTCCGGCAGGATTATCTGCTGCTGTATATGCTGCTCGAGGAGAACTTAAAACTGCCGTCTTCGATAAAGGCATCGAAGGTGGACAAATGAATCTCACAGATGAAATTGAGAACTATCCGGGATTCGAGAATGTAGTTACCGGTTACGAAATGGGAATGAAGATGAAGGCTCAGGCAGAAAAGTTCGGAGCTGAGTTTAAGTATGAGGAGATTACGGCAGTATCTCTGGATGGTTATTGTAAGATTGTGGAGACAGCCAATGCAACTTATTGTGCAAGAGCCTTGATAATTGCTACAGGAGCCTCACCCCGCAGATTGAATATTCCCGGCGAAGCCAGACTCACCGGTAGAGGAGTTTCCTATTGTGCTGTATGTGATGGAGCACTGTATAGAGATAAGGTAGTTGCAGTTATAGGTGGAGGCGATTCAGCCGTGGAAGAGGCGATGTTCTTAACCAAGTTTGCCAAAAAAGTCTATTTAATCCACCGTCGCAGCGAATTAAGAGCAGAAAAAGTGATTCAGAATCGTGCTTTTGCTAATGATAAAATTGAATTTATCTGGGACACTGTTCCGAATGAGATTGAAGGTGACCCGACAGTCCAGAACCTTAAATTGTTTAATAGAAAAGAGAACCGTGCCTTTGAGTTGCCTGTTCAGGGTGTCTTTATCTATGTAGGAATTCTACCTAACAATAATCTGTTTGAATCAAGATTAGACCTTGATGAAGCTGGATTTGTTAAAACGAATGAATTAATGCAAACCAAGCTTCCCGGCGTTTATGTGGCGGGTGATTTGCGTCACAAGCCACTCCGTCAAGTTGTGACAGCAGCTGCAGATGGAGGAATTGCCGGTTGGTCAGCAGAAAAATGGATTGAAGAAAATGATGAGCACTTCCCCAAAGGAACCTGCGATATTATGAAAAAACACATGCGTTAGCAATTGAACTTCTATCAATAAGAAAACCCCCGTTCAAGACGGGGGTTTTCAATTTAAGCTAATGCTTTTCTATAAGGCACAGCCTTATTTCATAAGCATCATTTTCTTTGTTTGGTTGTAGTTTCCGGCACTCATCTTATAGAAATAAACACCACTTGATACTACCTTTCCATTATTATCTGTACCATTCCAAACAACTGTATGGTTTCCTGATTTCTGAACATCATTTACAAGTGTTCTGACTTTCTGTCCACGAACATTGTAGATATCAAGAGATACAGGACCATCGTTCTTTACGGAATAGTTAATGGTTGTTTCAGGATTGAATGGGTTAGGATAGTTACCTTTAAGTTCTGTAACAACAGGAACCATGTAATTATCTTCTTCAGCATTAGGACTATCAACTGAGAAATCATCTAATAAGAAGATGAATGCATCAGTTGATAAGCACTGGATAGCAATATAGATATCCTGATTTGCATAAGCATTCAGATCGAAAGAATATTCTGTCCATTCAATAGGTGCTTCAATGTAGTTGGTTCCACTGATGAAAGTGAAATCTGCAACTGCTGTACCTGTTGTTGATACGCCAACCTTGAATCTTTCAAGACCGTAATCTGCAACATAAGAACGAGCCCAGAATGTTACTGTACCCATATCATTAATATGAAGCTGCGGTGTGATTAACCAGTCATTGTTAGCTGTAACAGGAGCAGCCGGGATACCTGCGAAACAAGCAGCAAACTTGTCTCCACCATGGGTGGGAAGATCAAGTGCAGGGGTTGTCATCGAAGGATTGAAGATAATATAAGAACCTGTATAGCCACTGTTTTCAAATGTAGTTGCAGTGAATCCATAGGTTGCTAATCCATCAACATCGTTCTGAGTCCAAGGTGCGAAATCAATAACGAAATCGGTATAGCTTTCAAAACCATCTTCAAATATAACTGCAGAACCTGCGAGAGCAAAGTTAACAGTTGTAACCTGAGTTCCGGCTACTGCTACATTGTTTTCTGTCTGACTTACATAACCAGGGGCAGAACAACTAACAGTGTAAACTCCCTCAAGGAGAGAAATCATATAGTATCCGGTTGCATCTGTCATGATTGTTTGATCGTTAATAACTACAGTTGCACCTGCAATAGGAGCACTTGTAGCAGCGTCAACAACAGTACCGTCAATATAACCGGTCATATCTTTGATTAATTCATTAGAGAAAGCTGCAGGAGATTCCACATCACCAGTATAAACAGCTCTCACAGCCCATTTGTAGAATCCGGGAGCGATGGATGTCCAGCCGGTATCAGCAGCATTCAAATCAGTTACAAATGCGTCAACCATTGTCCATAAAATCGGGTTACCTTCCTGACCGGTATTCAAACGATAGATGTTGTAACCGATAACAGGACGATCAACTCTTGTAGTTGCCTGATTTTCAACGCCTGAACAAGCAAGCTGATATGTAACTCTTGAGTCACCAACTTCTTTAGGAGAAACAGCAACTTTGTGATTGGCAATGGATCTTGCCATTGGTGACCAGCTGACAAATCCCTGGATATTCCAGTTATAATCAAGCGTAGCTGCAAGTACATGTAATTCACTCCAGGTAGTATCACTGGACATCATTATCATGTCACCACCAGGAACATGAGGACCTGCATCTGTTCCGGCAGGATAAGCACCGGCTGCATGAGTCAATTCATAACCGATCCATAATGGCACTGATGCGTCAATAGTAACTGCCTGAGTAAGTTGAACTTCATTCCACTCAGCCAATACAGGGTTTGCAACAGCTTGTGAATAAACTTCTGTTAAGCCATCATCACCTGTCCACACTTTCAATATGTATGTAGCATCTGCATTTGGGAAATAATTGATTCTGCTTAAATACATTCCGTTATAATCAGCAATTTCATCAGCTTCAAACTTCACGGCAACTTTAAATGTACCACCGCTTGTTAAGCCGATGCCGTCATTATTTTCACCGCTGTCTTTGTGAATCCATTCATCTCCTGCACCACCACCACTTGGAGCATTCCAAGTTAAGTTTACTTCTGTTTCTGCACCATTTAGAGCAGCAACAACTGTATTGGCAGGAATCATAACTTCTGTAAGCATAACACTTGCTGTAACATCACCATCAATTACTATGTTAGTTAATGCTCCCGGAGCAAAACCATCAAGAGTTGCGGTGAGGTCGTAAGTGGCCATCCAAACACCTGTGAAAGTAGCAACACCCATGTTGTCAGTCATAACTGTATAAGTAGGATAGTTTCCACTTGGATCAGTTGTTTGACTTGTAATAGTAACAGTTGCACCTACAGGAATAGTACCAACATTGGTAGTTACAGTAACTGCTAAGCTACCTGTCATACCATTTGCAAGCCAGTTCGAGAAGGCAGGAGTTGAAGCTACACCATTTGTATAATTAGCAACAACTGCATATTCATAAGTACCAGATTGTAAAGTACTCCAGTTTGTGTCAGTATATGTTGTATCAGTGATTGTGGCAAGTTGAGTCCAAAGAGTCATATTGCCTTCATCACCGAAGTTCAGACGATAAATTGTGTAATCGTTCAGTGTTCTTTCAGTATGGTTTGTAACAATCGGGTGAATCGGTTCAAAGGCATTCTTATATCTTCTACCGGAATCATTGAGAGTAGAAGTAGAAGAAGTTGCTTTGCTCATATGAGTAAAATCATTACTTGCAAACTGAACTCTTTCTGTAGCACTTCCAACCACAACATTATCGATGAAAGTTGAATACCAAAGCCCGTCATTTGTTGGACCGTCATAGAAGTTCCAAGCAATTTGAATATCCTGACCTGCATAAGCATTTAAATCAATACTTACAGGAGCAGTGTAGTTGTTATCTCCCTCAGGAAGTAAAGAAGCGTCCCAAAGGACTGTCCAATTTGTTCCACCGTTAGTAGATACTTTAACTTCATAATGGTCAGCATTTGTTGAGCCATAATGTCCATAGAAATCAAATACTAATTGAGCCATTCCCGGGCATGCAAACTCAGGTGTAATAAGCCATTCATCCTGTTCATCATAAGACCATTTAACACCAGTCTGGAATGCACCTTCACTTGGAACAACCGGAGGTGTGTATGCAACTGTTCCGAATTGCTGGAAGTGATGTTCATCAGTTGATTCAGTAATGATAACAGACCAACCGTTTGGAGGGAATTCATTCTCAAATCCGGTTGCAAATCCTGTTCCACCGCCACCCTGGAATGCAGGATTCCAAGTGACCTGGGCATTATTAGCAACAACTTCAGCAACAACATTGCTTGCTGGGAAAGCGATTTCTGTAACTGTAATTGTGCCTAAATCAAGGTCAGTATTTCCAACAGTAGCTGTGAATTGTGCTGAAACATAACCATCAGCAGATGCCACACCCTGATAAACCTGGTTGGCAAAAACAGGAATTGTAAAGAAACCGGAAGCATCAGTATCAGCTGAATAGTTTTCAAATCCGGTTAACTCTATATGTCCCATAATACCTGCAGCTGTATCAGATGCAAGAATCTGTCCTGTTAAATCTACCATAGGCAGCATTGTCATAGTGAAATCAGCTGTTGTTGCCATATCTTCAGTTACAACAATGTTGTCAGTCTGAACATCAGCATAACCGTGCTTTGTTACAAGTATGGAATAAGTTCCTGCAGGAACAAAGGGGAAGCTGTAAGAACCATCAGCAGCTGATGTTGCATTGAAGTTCTCACCTACTATGTTAAGTGCTGCTCCGGCAATAGGATTACTGGAGTTGTCCATAACTGAACCGGTAATTGAACCAAGTCCGGCAGTTGCAAAATACAGCATTACATTTGGTTTAACTGTCATGGCAGTTGCTGTCGGAGGTGCAGTAGGATCTGGTGCAACTGTATCACTCTGATAATACACAGCTTCACCTGATGGGCAAGTAGTGCTGAACCAAATATCAGAAGATGAATAATAATCAGCATCAAGAGGTCTTTCAACTGAAATTACCAAGTTACTTCCACCATAAGCATAGGGAGTATCAAGGGTAAACATGTAATCGGCATCACCGGCTGTAAAGGTAACATTACCCTGGAAAACCTGAGTAAGCTGAGCCGATGGGATAAATGCTGCAAGAGTTGTTTGAGTAGTTTCGCCCATCCAGATATTGATAGGAAGATTTGCTGGAATATCTGTAGAAACGATATTAGCATGGAAACTAACAGCTGTTAACAATCCACCTGCTGTAATTTGAGCAGCAGGATAAACAACTTGTGCTAAACTACTTTTGTAATATAAGTTGTATGGGTTTCTGTATTGAGTTTCTGTTCCGGCTCCAATACTAACAACAGCAGTACCGGCAGCCTGTACATTGATTGGATACATTGCAGTAGAGTTATTTTCCATAGCTGAGTCTGCAGTGAAATCAACATAACCATAAATATTCATAGGACCTGTAGCTGAAGGAGTCCATGATAATGCAAAAGGAACATTAGCTCCGGATGCTATAGCTGTTCCTGGTACAGATGCAAGCTCTGTCCCGCCTTCTGCCATCAGTTTTACATTGTAATTACTCTGAGACTGATTACCAGGATTTCTAACTGTTACGGTATAGACTTCAGCAATACCTGTTGTTGGAGTTGGATTTCCTGTAATTGAGAAAGCCTGCAAATCGTTATCAACGGCAAACAGGTTTGGTCCGGTTAAATCATCAATCAAAGTGTAGTATCCCCAAGTATCTAAAGCTCTGAAACGAATATAAGCATTGTTTGTCTGTGTATAAGTTTCAAGATTATAGGTAACCTGAGTAAAGTCTTCTGCATTCATCAGATGAGCTAATTCAATCCAATTAGTTCCACCGTCAGTAGAAAGCTCAACATAAAGTTCATTCTGGTCTCCAGCCCAATCGGCTTGTTTATACCAGAAAGATATTGCGTCAGCTGTTCCTGCCGTAAGATCTAATCTTGGTGTCATTAAGATACCTTCTCCGCCTGCAGATGTTCCTGCATAACCGGCAGCGAAAGCACCAGTGTGAAATTGATTATACTGAACCCAAGCGTGACCTGTAACAGTCGTGTTAGTCCAGTCGGTTGGTGGGAAAGTACCCTCAAATCCTTCGTTGAGAGGTACAGCAAAGACTGCTGATATAAAACAAGTTAATACCAGCATTAGCATTGCTAATTTCTTGGTCATAATTCCTCCTTATATGTTATAATTAAAGACCAACATCGTTGCCTATGTCATTTTGCGAACATTGGCAATTTATTATTTATTCATATCCATATCTGTCAAATGAATTCTACCTATGTATATACTAAACATAATTCTTTTCGTTACAACATTGTTGTAAATAGCAATAATTATTACGCTTAATCCTTGTTTTCTTCTATACTCTTCAATAGCTGTGGCTTTACATGCAGTTCGTAGCAATCAGGACAGATACTGTGGCTGAACATTGTATCGGTATGTTCAGATATATAAACTTCAACATCTTCCCAATAATCTTTATCGTTGCGAATTTTCTTGCAGTAGGAGCATATCGGAAGCAGATTCTCTAATTTCTTAACTTTTTCAAGAGCGTTTTGAAGTTCCTTTCTCTGTCTCTCTAAGGTTAGGGCTGATTTGACTCTTAAGATTAATTCTAACTGCCGATATGGTTTGGTTATATAATCCATGGCACCTTTTTCAAAACTCATCTGGAGGGCATCCAGTTCATCCGGACCGGACACACCTGTAATCATTATCACGGGAATATGGTGCCAAGCAGGTGTATCCTTCACTTTTTCAAGTACTTCGTAACCATCCATATCAGGCATAATAATATCTAAAAGAATTAAATCAGGAACTTCCTTTTCAATTGCCTCAAGTAACTCTTTACCGCTGAGATACTGATGAACTTCAGTAAATCCATTGTTTTCAAAATTCCTTTTAAGGATTTTTAAATTCAACTGATCATCATCAGCGACATAAATCTTCATTGAGAGAAGATTAATTTTGTTTTCCGTCATTAGAAACCTCTTTTTTTCTGGAAAGAGCATAGTCAAACAAATCATCCAGTGTATGATGGTTTTCTAAAATCTTCACTGCTTCCTGATACTGCTTATCTAATTCCAGATTATGTTGATAAGCAATTTCTGTTCCAAAATTCTTTGATAGGATATCGCTTTCAAGAGAAACCTCAATAAATGTTTTAGCACTATCTACATCTGCAGGCGTGTATTTGATTCCTTTTTCTGTTACTTTAGAAAGGAAATCCTGGAATGTTTTTTCATCTACTTTATAATCTTTCGTAATTTTGTTGCCGTTATTTAATGAATAATCAATGGCATAATTGAAAAACATGTTGTTTCTGCGAAGTTCAATTTCAAAGTTTGTTATCGGTTCTCTCTCAAGTTCGACATCGGGATTAATCCCTCCGCCACCGTGCACTTCTCTTTGTTTTACGAGGGTTTTATAGATTTCGTTATCTGTTTCTATCTTAGCTTCTTTCTTTTCCTCTTCGCTGACCTCTTTTCCTCTGAGGATTTTATCATTTATCTTCTTGTGGATACATCTTCCGGAGGGGATATAATAGTGTGACACTGTTATTTTTATCCCTTTCCCCATAGAAAGAGGGAAAAGCTGTTGGACAGATCCCTTACCGAAGGATGGTTTTCCAAGAACTAATGCCTTGTCGTAATCCTGCATTGTTCCGGCAAAAATCTCTGCTGCACTGGCAGAAGCCTCATTAATCAAGACAACAACAGGATAGCCTTCTCTTTGCCTGTTGTATCTTGTTTTGTACTCTGTGGTTGTTCCCTCTGCCCTGCCTTTAGTGAATACAACAAGTTTATCTTTTCCAATAAATTCATTAACCATATTTACAGCTTCGGAAAGCAATCCACCTGGATTATACCGTAAATCGATTATCAATCCGTTTATTCCTGCCTTTTCCAAGCCGTCCAAACCTGCTCTGAACTCCTCGGTTGTATTGGCATTGAACTGATTAACCTTGATGTACCCGACACCGCTGTTTGTTTTAAAGGCATAAGGAACACTTTGAATCTTTATAATGTCTCTGATAATCTCGAAATCCAATGGATCCTTTACTCCCGGACGGGATATTGTGAGAACAACTTTTGTCCCCTTATCACCACGCATCTTTTTAATGGCATCATCAGTGCTGACAGCGACAACACTCTCTCCATCCACCTTTATGATTTTATCTCCAGCCATAATGCCCATTTTATAAGCAGGAGTGCCTTCCATCGGGCTAACAACTGTGATGTAGTCACCTTTTTTATCTATTCTGATTCCAAGACCACCGAATTCACCCTTTGTTCCTGTCGTGAAATCTTCAAATTCATCTTCAGAGAAGAAGGTCGTGTGCGGGTCTAAATCTTTGAACATACCTTCGATGGCATTATTTATAAGCTCTTCATTATCTAAATCATCCACATAATTTGCCTTTAGCTTTTCCAGTACTTGATTGAACAAGTGAAGATTGCTATAGATATCCTTACTTTGTTTATTCTGGGCATAGAGGTAGGCAGTTCTGAAACTTGCAGCTCCGACGGCAAGCCAGATTAGGACTAATAATACAATTCTCAAGACTCTTTTCATTATAGACCTCTCTTCATATATTTTTCTGTTTCGTTTATTATCGCAATTGAAATTACATCTATGGGGGCTGTTCCGTCAAGTACTTTAAATCTCTCCGGTTCACTATTGGCAAGGGTAAGAAATCCTTCTCTGACTTTTTGGTGAAAATCACATTTCTCTTTTTCGATTCTATCCAAGCACCTTTCTGTCAATCTTCGGGTGCTTTCTTCAACACTGATATCCAAAAGAAAAGTTATATCCGGCTTCAAAGAATAAGTAGCGTAATCAGTCAGCCTTTTTATCCATTCCAAAT
The DNA here is from genome assembly GCA_016938155.1 of Candidatus Cloacimonadota bacterium. Lineage (GTDB taxonomy): Bacteria > Cloacimonadota > Cloacimonadia > Cloacimonadales > JAFGVF01 > Zophobacter. The sequence goes on along the minus strand of JAFGVF010000134.1, from coordinate 9,482 downwards.
CTATATTTCTTGCTGCTCCCTGATAAGCAATCGTGGAATCATAATACCTGTCGCTGATTACATCCTGTCCTGATTCCAGGGCAGGGATTATCAACTCACCGGTATGTTGACTTCTGCTTGCCATATACAGCAAGAGCTCGGTTTCAGGTAGCATTTCCGGAGTATCAGGATTTAGCAAAACCCTCCGTATCTCTTCTGAAATAACCGGTCCCCCCGGTTCGCGAGTCAACAAGACTTCTCTTCCTGTTGCTCTCAACCATTCAGCAAGAAGTTTTACTTGAGTGCTTTTCCCGCATCCTTCTATTCCTTCGAAAGTTATGAATAATCCTCTCAATTTTTCTCCTATTCTATACTATCGTATCTTTGCGATAGTTTTCGTTCTGTTCCGGATAATCAACCACGAAATGAGCACCTCTACTCTCTTTTCTCATTAGGGCTGAGCGAATAATTGTAATGGCTATGATAGCTAAATTTCTTGTTTCAATAACCTCTTTCCGTACTGAGTTGTGATTGTAGAAATTATTGATTTCGTTGTAGATGTTATCAAGTCGGGAGCTGGCATAATTGAGCAAGCGTCTGCTTCGTCTTATTCCAACATATCCCTGCATTATTCTGCCTATAATTTCTCTGTTATGCGAAATAACGACCCACTCAGTTTCATTGAAACTGCCCAAATCTTTCCATACAGGTATCTCAGGAAAAATTACATCCTCTTTCATGCTTTCATTATGGGCAGCATTAAAAGCTACAACCGCAGCTTCAAGCAGAGAATTGGAAGCAAGTCTGTTAGCCCCGTGCAATCCTGTGCAAGCTGCCTCACCTGCCACCATAAGGTTTCCTATATCCGTCTGACCGTCACAGGTAGTCAGTATTCCCCCGCAAAAGTAATGTGCTGCGGGGGCAACAGGTATCGGGTCTTTAGTAAAATCTATTCCGAATTTTCTACATTTTCTGTCTATATAAGGGAAGTGTTCTCTCAGCATTTCTGCATCAAGATGGGTTGCATCAAGAAAAACATACTTCTCACTTCTTCTGTTTATCTCGGCATCTATTGAGCGAGAGACAATATCTCTTGGAGCAAGACATCCCTGCTCATGGTATTTAGGCATAAAATCTTCCCCATCCTGATTTCTCAGAATAGCTCCTTCACCTCTAAGGGCTTCACTTATAAGAAAAGTACTTCCTTCGGGTGAATAAAAGGCAGTGGGATGAAATTGCACGAATTCCATATTGGCAAGCCTGGCACCGGCAAGCTTTGCCATTGCTACTCCATCGCCGGTGGCAACATCCGGATTTGTGTTATGTGAATAAACCTGGGCACTTCCACCGGTTGCAAGCATGGTCTTTTTTGCTCGGAAAATCTCTATCTGATTTGTATGGCAATCCATTACATAAGCCCCCCAACAGGAGATTTTAGTTATAAATTCTTCTGTCTGAGGTATGTGATGCTGAGTGATAAGATCAACCGCCATGTGATGTTCATAAATATCAATGGCAGGATTACTAAGGCATTTATTTATAAGGGCTTCCATTATCATATGTCCGGTGGAATCCGCCCCATAAACTATTCTGTGATGAGAATGTCCGCCTTCTTTGGTAAGCCGCAGGTTTTCCATGCTCATTCTTCGGGAATCTTTATTTGTTGTAAACTGTGTGCCTAAATCAAGCAGATATTTGATAACCTCTGGACCTTCCTCAATTATCTGTCTGATAACACTCTGCTTCCCGAGCATAGCTCCGGCAATATAGGTATCATTAATATGCTCTTCAAATGTATCATGAGTACTTAAAACTGCCGCAATTCCACCTTGAGCGTAATCTGTATTACACGCAGTTATCTCTTTCTTTGTTACAACAGCAACTCTTCCCAATCGCGATGTTTCCAAGGCAAATATTAGCCCTGCAATACCGCTTCCGATCACTAAATAATCATAGTCTTTCATTTCTTCTCAATCCATCTATTCCGGTAGATGTGTGTATTTCATTACGATAGCATCCTCGACAGGATTTCGATAGTACTTCAATCGTTTTCCTATTGTTGTAAAGCCTGTTTTCCTGTAAAGATTAATAGCCGGAAGATTAGATTCCCGCACTTCTAAATAAAACACTACCACTCCCTCCGATACTTTTCTACTTAAAAGCAATTCCAGCATTCTTTCAGCTATCCCCTGCTTCTGGAATCGTTTAGCAACCCCCACATTTGTTATTGAAAATTCATCCAGAACCGCCCAACCACAAATGTAACCGACTATCTCGCCTGTTTCCTTATGGAAGGCTGTAAGGGAATCTCCCTGTTCTATTTCAAACTTAAAATACTCTTCCAACCAAGGTTCCGAGAATAGCTCTTTCTCAATTTCCAGTATCACAGGAAGATGCTCGAAAGTCATTTTTACTATTTCTATTTCCATCTGAAATCCTAATACTTATTGTGTCACAAAGTTACATTATTAGAGTCAAGTGTCAAGATTGATTAATTTTTGCCTCCCTATTCCTGTTATCTCCTAATCTGACACACGGGATAAAAACGGGAAAAACTTATGAACAAAATGTGAATAACTCGGGGGTATGCCCGAGAGATTCCCGAGAGAGTCCCGTGTGAGTCCCGAGAGATTCCCGTGTGTTTGATTGGGACATAATGTTGAAAAAATGAAAAAAGTGACAGAATTTGATAAATATTTCTAACTTTGAATCTCAATAAAATCAGTTGGAAAAACATGTTTATGCAGGCTTTAGGAAACAAAAAAGGGAAAGAACATGCAGTGCTTTCCCTATAACAAGAAAAGAGGTTGTTAGAATATACCCTTAATCAGGTTTCCCATCCCTCGTTTAACATTCTTCCAGACCTGACCTGTGAGCTTTGCCCAATGGAATTTAACTTCCGGTTTATCGAAAGGACCCTTGACTGTAACCTTGAAGCCAAGTTTTCCCTCTTCATCAAAGAACACTTCTTTACCTGGGATTTTAAGCTCTTTACTTACTTGCTTAGAGACCTTTCCATTGACTTGAGTGCTGATATATCCACTTAATTTAATGTAGCCTGTAACTCTCGCATCTGCAATCTCAGATGTTGCGGTAAGGTTATCCAGTTTTAATATCCCTTTTGTGTATGTCGAAACATTCTCAATCTCCACCGCAACCTTATCCTGCTTCAATGTTTTAGCATACTTTCCAAACTCTTTCACACCCTTGGGCAGATAGAAGAATCCATCCTTCATGGAAATAGTACCCACACCTTCCATGGTCGAAATAATCTCCTGCAAACCTATACCCGTACCTTGCACATCGAATTCGGCATCAAGATTACCCTCAAGTAACTTCTGTTTGATAAGCTTGGTGGAAATCTCCTCCAGATTAAGGTGCTTTATAATCAAATCCCCTTTATAACCCAAGTCTTTCAGCGAACTGGTTTCACCATTAACAAGCGTGGTTTCTAAGCTGATATCGCCTTTCGCAATAGTTGTTTTTGCATTCAGATACATCTTGTTGGCATCAGTACCAAGTAAGAGTTGCAGATTGGAAATATCAATGAAATCGGTCTTAACCTTCTTGAAATCCACAATCCCTCTAATGTCCAGCGGAAGGGTGATAGAACTGCTCCTGCTGGCTACCTCCTCCACCTGAATCTCTTCAATGGAAGCAAGACTGTCCGGTACAGACTCCTCTTTCGGCTTTGATTTTGTCAGTTGCGTAAAATCTGCCTCGGGAGAAATTACATGAAATTTAAAATCAGGTCTCGTAACATCAGGTTTATTGAGATTACGCCAGTTGTTAAACTCAAGAGTCATCCAATAGTTCCCGAGTGAAGTGGCAAAAATCAGCTCTTCACAAGATAGTTTATCCTGATTAACCGAAATAGAACCGGATGCCTTGTTCCACTCAAAAGGACCGTATGAGCCATCAATGTTCTTAATAATCAAGCTTCCGGAATAATCCTCTTTGCCTTTCTCAAAGCTTTTAGCTTTTAATTGAAGCCTCAGATTTATATTACTTACTCTGAGAGTGTCAGTATGGGATTCATATTGCATTTGCCCGTTGTTGATAATGATTTCGGGGACAGAAAGGGCAAAGGATTGTTTCTCTTTCTTGGGTGAATCAGTCTCAACCTTTTTCTCTTTTTTAGGCTTTGCACTACTTTTAGCTATCTCATCATTGTAGTATATCTGAGGATCATCAATAATGATTTTAACGACATCTATCTTCTTGGAAAGTAAAGGCAAAAGCTTCATGTTTGCGTAAACTTTCCCTGCCTTAACAATAGGTTGCTCCGGATGAACAGCATCAAGAATAGTGAAATTAACCAGTTCAAGCTTTATCCCAAGACCTATCTTTACTTTCAAATCATCATAATTCACTTTTTTATCCATAGCATCGGAAAGAGTAGCCCTAAGCGAGAAACCGCTCTCGGCTTTGAAGAAACGATTTGCTGTGAAATAGCCCCCCAGTACTATAACCAGAATAAGGGCAACGACAACAATGCCGGTAATAATCAAAAACTTTTTCATAATACGCTCCATGAGAAAACTGATAATCAAGAAAAGTAAAACGGGCTGAACTTGGCAAGAGATAAACATGGAAATCAAGAATAATCATTGACGAATGATTGTGATTTAGAAATATTTCGATAAATTAAACATTAGGAAATAAATTGGACGCAATAAGGGAATTAATTAAAAACAGTATTATCAATACAGAATTCGAAAATTGCACTTTCCTGGTAGGTGGCTATGTCCGAGACAAAGTCATGAACCGAGAAAGTAAATCGGATGATATGGATATAGTTGTTGCTTTACCGGAAGGCGGTATCAAGCTTGCACGCTATCTTCATGAACAAGGTATAAGCTCAGAACCGGTAATTTTTGAGAATTTCGGAACGGCTATGGTTCGCATTAATCACTATTCGATTGAATTTGTCATGACCCGTAGAGAATCCTATCGAGATAAATCCCGTAAACCTGATGTTGCACATGGAACGATTGAAGATGACATTTTCAGAAGAGATTTCACCATTAATTCTCTTATCCAGAATGTTGTGACCGGTGAGATACTCGACCTCAGCGGTAACGGTTTTAAAGATATTGAAGAAGGTGTAATTCGCTCTACTTCGGATCCTGATATAATCTTTGTGGAAGACCCCCTCAGAACTTTGAGGGCTATTAGATTTGCCGCAAGATTTCACTTCCGGATTGAGGAAGTTACTGCATCAGGAATGAAGAAGCATGCAGATAAACTTCGCTTCATATCAAGAGAAAGGATCAAAGATGAATTGTCAAAGATTCTGGTCGGTGATAATGTGAGTTACGGCTTGAATTTAATGCTTGAAATGGGGATAATGGAATTCGTGTTTCCCAAATTGATAAACCTGAAAAATCTGGAACAGAATAAATATCACTTCGGTGATGTTTGGGAGCATACTTTACGCGTTGTGGAAAATTCTCCCAGGGATTTGGAAGTTCGAATGGCTGCCCTCCTGCATGATGTCGGCAAACAAAGCTGTGTATCTGAAGATGATAAGGGAATTCATTTCTACGGACATGAACTGATAAGTGCCGATATATCTCAGGAAATGCTTACAGATTTGAGATATTCGAAAATTTTTATTGCCAATGTTTGTATATTAGTAAAAAATCACATGCGTCTGAAAGGAGCCGGTAAGCTCGGGGAAAAGCTTACCGATAAAACACTTCGTCGAATATATCACCAGTTAGGCGATTTAACTGACAAGCTGTTTGATTTGGTGCATGCAGACAATGTTTCCCACGCTTCGGAATATAATCTGCCTTTACAAATTCAAGGTCTAAAAACCAGACTGATGAAGATAAAAGATGATTACTCGGGGAAACCTTTCCCTTTAACCGGACATGATGTCATGAAAACTTTCGGGATAAAGGAAGGGGAAGAAATCGGGCAGATAATCAACGAAGCTAAGGAGCTCTGGCTTGAACATCCCGAATGGGATAAAGAAAAGCTGTTGAAGGAGTTACTTCGTTAATATTATGAAAAGATTAGCTTAAGGAAAGAAAAATGGGGATGGGAAGAAGCTTTGAGAATGAAGTTGTTCAAAAGCATTATGATAGTGCTTATAAGGCGGTAGTTACAGAATTCGACTTAGCACTTAAAGAAATAGAATTGGCTTGGATGAAAGGGAATCCAAATGAGAAGTGGAATATCATTCAGGATTTTGCGGATGAACTTATTGGACTCACCAAGTTTAAAAATGCGAAGGAGTTTATCCTAAAAAAGCTACCCTTTTATGATGTCGAGGAAGGCCCGAATTTAGAAGCAGCCATTTTATATAGAAAGTTAGCAGTTATTGAATATAGTCAGGCAAATTACGAAGAAGCATTCACTCATCTTTACATTGCAAAAGCCAAGTGTCCCCCTGATGAGAAGTTTGCAGAATTAGTCATAAAAAACGACTTCGGAATCATTTATAACCACCTGAACGACCTGAAGCAGGCTGAAGAATGCTTCCTTTATTGTTTCAATGAAGGTAAGAAAATTCTAACTCCTGATGACGAGGATTTTGAGAAGAAATCTCTGTTCATCAACAATATTCTTATCAGTCTCGGTGCAGTATACAATAGAAGTTGTGATTATATAAAAGCAAAACAACTCTACACAGAAAGTTTGGAAGTATTCCAGAAAATGAATGATTACACCGGAATTGCCAATATCTATAATAATTTAGGAATAATTGAAGCCAGTCTTGGAAACTATCACAAGAGTAAGCAGTACTTTGAGAAATCAGTGAACCTGAAAGTGGAGACTCAGGATATCCGCTCACTATCGAGAGGGTATGTCAATTTAGGTGAATGCCTCCTTTTATTGAAAGAGTACGATGAAGCAATCAAGAAAACCGAAGAAGGCTTAGCACTTGCACGGAAAGCTTCCTATGTAGAGCTTATAAAATCAGCCCTTGAAATTCTCACACGAACCTATGAAGAGATGAAAGATTTTGAGAAAGCTTTCTATTTCCTACAGGAATATAAAAGGGCTTCCGATGACTACAATACCAGATTACACCGACAGAAGCTTGCTGAATTGCAAGTGCAATATAAGACTAAAGAGCACGAGAAAGACAAAGAGATTTATCGACTTCACAACATTGAATTAGCTCAAGCAGTTACTGTCAGAGATAAGCTTTTCTCCGTTATTGCACATGACCTCCGGGGTCCAATTAATAATATCTACTCAGCTTTGGAGTTACTTCAAAATGCAGGGGAACTTTCTCCTGATGAATTGCGGGACATGCTTTCGGGACTATATCTGGATACAAAAGCAACAATATTTCTCTTAGACAATCTGCTTCAATGGGGCAGGAATAATCTGAAAGACTCTGAACTGAAATTCAAGCAAGTCAATCTTCTGCCCATACTGGATTCCGTTATATCTCTCAATCGCACTTTCATCGAGAAAAAAGGAATTATCTTAATCAATAAGATTAATGAAGATATTGAAGTATTCTGCGATAAAAACATACCCTCATTAGTGCTAAGAAACATCCTCAGCAATGCAATTAAATTCACACCTTCAGGGCAAACAATTACCCTGACAGCAAGTATTGATGAAGAATTTACAGCTATCACCATTGCTGATTCAGGAATTGGAATTTCACAAGAAAACATCGATAAACTCTTTAAACTGGATATGAATAAATCCACTTTTGGAACTAATTCCGAGAAAGGTGCCGGCTTGGGTTTGTATTTATGTTATGATTACATTCGAAAAGCCGGTGGCGATATTAGAGTAAAGAGTATTGAAGGTGAAGGTTCTGAGTTTACTGCTTATTTCCCGAACAACAAAGATTCTTTTTTAAAAGCAACAGAACAAAGTAACTGAGACTACAAATCACAATTATCGTAGCTCCAATCGGCAAGTTTAACAGATAGCCTACCACTAATCCCGTTAAGCAATAAATTAAGCTTTGGACTACAGACCAAAACATCACTTTGCTCATTTTATCCACAAACAGCATGGCTGTTGCGGAGGGCAATGTCATCAGAGCAATAACAAGAATCATTCCTGTAATCTTTATAAGCATCACAACTGCTATTGACACCATTAACAGCAACAAGACAAAATATACATTTCTTCCAAGTCTTCTGACAACTGTAAACTCTTCATCGAAAGTGATAGCTATCAGCTGTCTGTAAAAAGTAAAAACAGCTGCAAATACGATAAGACTCAAGACAACAGATACAACAATCTCTGAGTTTGTGACAAGCAGGATATTACCAAATAGATAGGTCATGATATTACGATTGTATCCGGGAGTCATGGCAATGAAAATCAACCCTATCGCCATACCAAGAGACCAGATTACACTAATTATAATATCCTCGTGCTGACTGCCTTTCAATTTAGTATAGCTGATTACTAAAGCTGCTGCAATGGAAGCTCCTAATGCTCCCCAGAGTGGGGCTATTCCAAGAAATACTGCTATCCCGATACCACCTAAAGCAGAATGGGCTATTCCGCCACATATTGACGATATCCTTTTCACTACAATCAACGGACCGAGTAAGCCGAGAATGATGCTGGCAAAGATACTTGCTAATACAGCATTTATTAAGAATTGATAATGTGTGAAATCGTACAATAATCCGTTCATGCTATCCTATAAATGGCAGTTATGTATAATTTGAGTCTGCTTTGACTTATCGTTTGGATACTTCACTTCCACATCCTTGAGGTCATGGATATCCAGGTTTCTGTTAAGGCAGACCACTTTATTGGCATATGATGAAACAAAAGCCACATCATGAGAAATTACTATGATAGTTTTGGTCTGGTTCAATTGATGAAGTATCTCGAAAATATCCTGTTCCATAACAATATCAACACTGGCGGTAGGCTCATCAAGAATCAGAATCTCGGGATTGCTCATCATAGCACGGGCAATCAACATTCTCTGCATCTGTCCGCCCGACAGTTTACTGACTTGATTATCTTTCAAATGTTGAATCTTCATGGATTCCAACATCTCCAATGCCTGAAGTTTCTCCTCATGAGAGTAAAAAGGAGTTAGTGAGAATTTCTTCAACATTCCGCTTAAGACGACTTCCATCACTCTTATGGGATATTGCTTGTTAAAAGTGGAAAACTGAGGAACATATCCAATCCGGTGACTGACCTTTGAGGGCTTCTCGCCGAATACGGTAATCGTTCCTTTATCAGGTTCTAATTCGCCCAGAATCAGCTTTATCAGAGTAGTTTTTCCTCCTCCATTTGGTCCAATTATTGCCATGAAATCCTGCTTCCGGATTACGAGGTTGATTTCCTCTAATACAGGAATACTTTCATAGCTGAACGAAAGCTCTCTTATCTCTATCGGGTTGTTATTCATTTTTAAATACTTTCAGATATGATATTTCCTACCTTCTGCAGATTGTCAATATAGTTTTCTGCAAGCGGGTCGATAGAGATTATCTTTGCACCGATTTCCTTTGCTATTTTCTCTGCTTGCGATGAATCGACCTGCT
>JAFGVF010000011.1 GCA_016938155.1 Candidatus Cloacimonadota bacterium | reverse complement strand
TTATGAGGAGTTCAGTCGATTTCACCACGCCCTTAACCTCCTATTCATCAACGCACTGTGATCCCGCTGTGCTTGCACTGTGAACCCGCTGCCCACCCGGTGTCACAGTGCGATGACAGTGCGAAATGAGTGCGTGGGTCGTGCTGGGGATGTAAATTGCTAAAGGGAGCGAAACAGGAGCATTATGGAAAGAAATCAGACTGCAAGAAAATATCAAACATTGATATGCTGAAGTATCTCTAATCATTGAATTGAGTTTGGCAAATGTAAATTGAAACAGACTTCCCGGAATAAGCCAAAATTGAATCCTAATCAGTAAATAAAGAGGACAGGGCACAGCATAAACGGCAAAACTAACTTGACATAAACTAAAATACTTTATTATTGCATATTACATCGGGTAAAGAGACACAACTGACATACAGCAAAATAGTTATCCCATGTTACTTTGTCGTTGATGAGATGTTTTTTAATCCGTGAAGAAGCAGGAGAAAATGGCTAAGATCGACTTAAGCAATATCAGAAATATCGGAATAATGGCACACATAGATGCCGGTAAGACTACGACGACAGAGCGTATTCTTTTTTACACCGGAGAACTTCGCAGAATGGGTGAAGTGCATGATGGGAATGCCTATACTGACTGGATGGATCAAGAGCGGGAACGAGGCATAACCATCACCTCCGCTACTGTGAGTTGCTTTTGGAAAGATTGCCGGATTAATATAATAGATACTCCCGGTCATGTGGATTTCACTGCTGAAGTTGAGCGTTCTCTTCGTGTATTAGACGGAGCAGTAGGTGTTTTTTGTGCTGTAGGTGGAGTTGAGCCACAGTCGGAAACTGTGTGGCATCAAGCAGATCGCTACAAGGTTCCCCGTATAGCGTTTATAAATAAATTGGATAGAATGGGTGCTGATTTTGATAATGTAATCAGCATGATGCGTGAACGCCTTACCGAGAATGCAATTCCCGTGCAGTTGCCTGTTGGTCAGGAAGAGAAGTTTACCGATGTTATTGACTTGATAAGTATGCAATCTTATGAATTTGAAGCCAATGACCAGGGGTTTACTTATAAGGCAAAGGCAATCCCCGCTGAGCATCTTGAAAGAGCTGAGATTGCAAGAGAAGAGCTTATCGAAAAGGTCTCCGAATTTGATGATGAGTTGATGGAGCTTTATCTGGAAGGAGAAGAGATTCCCGTTGATATGCTCAAAAGAGCAATCAGAAGAGGAGTTATTTCTTGCGGACTGGTGCCTGTTTTGTGCGGAAGCTCACTTAAGAATAAGGGAGTCCAACTGCTTTTGGATGCAATAAATGACTTTCTACCTTCTCCTGAGGATATTGGAGGAACTACCGGACATGACCCAATCTCCGATAAAGAGATAGAAGTTTTACCTGATTCTGACGGAGCATTTGCTGCCCTTGCCTTCAAAATTCAGGTGGATAAATATGTCGGGAAATTGCTCTACATAAGGGTTTATCGCGGAAGTATCAAGAAAGGTCAGGTTTATCTGAACCAAACTAACGGGAAGAGAGAAAGAGTTGCCCGTATCTTGCAGATGCATTCCAACAAAAAAATAGACTTAGAGGAGCTACATGCTGGTGATATCGGAGCGATTGTAGGTTCAAAAATCACTTTCACGGGTGATACGATAACCGATCAGGATTCCAGGCTAATCATGCATAAAATGAACTTCCCTGATACTGTTATCTCTATCTCAATTGAGCCAAAATCCAAGGCAGATGAAGAGATTCTGAAGCTTTCTTTAGCCAGATTGGAAGAGGAAGACCCAACCTTCAAAGTACATGTTGATAAGGATACCGGACAGAACCTTATCTCGGGAATGGGAGAACTGCATCTGGAAATCATTATCGACCGTTTAAAGCGAGAGTTTAATGTAAATGCCAATGTAGGAACTCCTCAGGTATCATATAAAGAGACAATCACTCGCATAGTTGATGTGGAGGAAGAGTTTAATCGCGAAATGGGCGGGAAAGGTAATTATGCCCATGTCAAGCTTAGAGTTTCGCCGATAAGAGAAAATCTGTTACCTGAAGGTGAAAGGAATGTTTTCGAGAGTAAATGCGATAAGAATTCAATACCAGAACTATTCCTTCCGGCAATAAAAGAGAGTGCCTTGAATGCTCTTAATGACGGACCTCAGATTAGTGGCTTCTGCGAAAGAGTAAAAATAGAGCTTACCGGAGGAAGCTTCCATGAAGTAGATTCCACAGAAACAGCCTTTAGAATTGCTACTTCTATGGCTGTCGGAAGAGCTCTGCGAACAGCCGAACCTATCCTGATGGAACCTATTATGCTGCTGACTGTGATTACACCGGAAGAATATGTTGGAGATATTATTTCTGATATAAATTCAAAGCGAGGAAGGATTGAAGTAATCAGAGCTCAGGGTCGAGATAAGAATGAGATTGTCAGCGATGTTCCAATGAGTGAACTCTTTGGTTATGCCACTCGTGTAAGGACGCTTAGTTCCGGTAGAGCTATTTATACCCTTGAGTTCAAGAAATATGAGATTGTACCTGCCGTTATTCAAGAAAGACTAATCAAGAAGTTTAGAGGATACTGATAAATCTATCCCATCGCTTTTTTGGAATAATCAATATCTGACTCCCGCACATTAAAAGAAATAAATCAAAGACAGCAAAACAGATACTAACTGATAGACACTCTATTTCATCAGGATTGTTTTTACTGTTTTTGAGCCTGAGTTACTTTGTAACTTGATAAAGTATATCCCTGAACCACATTCCTTACCGACTTTGTCTCTGCCGTTCCAGACAACTGTATGCTGTCCCCTGACAAGCTGTTCATCTAAAAGGTTTCTCACTTTCTGCCCCTTTACATTATAAACATTAAGATTTACATTTTCGTTATTGGAAATACTGAAACGAATATTAGTTACAGGATTAAATGGATTAGGATAGCTGGTCAGCGTTACTGAAGCTGTCAGCTCAGGATTTGAATCCTCGCTGTTTCCTACTGATTCCTGAAAATAGGTTGTGAGGAGAAATACAAGATTATCCTTAAACACTGTTTCATCCATATAATATGGTGGGAAGGTAAGTACTACACAGGTATTATCATCCTGCGTAACTGAACCGACCACATAACCGTCAAATTGACCCTGGGAAGAATCGGGAGTAAAATCCGTTCCCCATAGATATAGGGAAGCAGCATCATTGTTCAATGTGAGAGCTTCAATCATAAGCAAATGAGAGTCATAACTATCCCAAACAAGCTCATAGTTTAATCCAATACCATCATAAGGTTCAAGTATAAATGTGCTTTCGGCAAAATTGAAAGCTGCATTCGTGGCATAGTCAACTTCAGATATTCCGAACATTTCAACGAGGCTATTTGTTTGTGGTTGATACGGGTAACCTTGAATGTCGGCAATTTGAGTCATTGGCTTATATCCTGCTAATAGGATTTTACCACCGGCTTCTATATATTCTTTAATCACACCGGCTGAAGCTTCAAGTATGTTACCACTGGTTATGCTGTTACAAAACCATAAAACCGTGGAATACCTGCACAAATCGGCTAAATCTATTCCGCCAACATCCTCGGTATCTATGAAGTCCGGCTCGAAATCTGTCAGGATTCTGGAATAAAACTCTTCACACTCCAATCTTGTGGGACGCATAAATGTCCCGTTACCATCAATTGTATCATCGACGAGTAGAATCCCGGCATTGAGAGAAAGCATCGCTCCTCTGACAATATCTGAGGGTGGGCTTTCATTGAAATCACCATCAACAGCAGTCAGGTAATACTCATAAACATGTTCAGAACTGATATTTGTGTCAAAATAGTTGGTTTCATAGACAGTCCATCCTGTATAATCTTCCTCATCATCAGACCTGCGATAGAGTCGATACCCCTGTAAATCCAATTCATTATTGGCACTCCACTCAAAGGCTATGCCATTTGGATGCAGGGAGATAGCAAAGTCCTCAGGGGTCTGGGGAGTTATGGAAGTGGTTATCGTGGTTTCTGTGAAAATTCCTTCCTGTCCATCAGCAAAAACTATTGCTACTCCAATGTAATACTCCGTATTTTCGGTGAGATTGGGCAATATATAGAATGAATCTGTCGTATCAAAAAACTGAGTGTAATCCCCACTTGTTGTGCCTAATCCAATACGATAATAACCTCCCTGAGGGGTAGCATCGTTCCAATTAAGCTGTATTGTAGAACCATCACCGGCATTGATTGCCGTCAAACCATCCACAGTGAGATAATAGTTATCCGCAAAGATAAGTGAAGCAATATTGAGTCTTATCATTTCAGTGAAATATGGGAGATTAACATTCACTACCAGATCATCCAGTGAGTGATAATAGGGGGAGAAAAATGCTTCCTGATTGAAAATGGTAGCATAACCTGCCTGATAAAATGACCAGCTGTCTGAACTATGAGAATTTGTCTGATTCCAGGGAGTGGTTTGCAGGATTGTGAACTCTTCCATAAGCATCTCTTCTGCCTGTTTCACATACTCATAACCTTCATAAGCAATCAGATTGGCAAACCAATCGACAGTTTCGTCTTGAGTTCCTATCATATCATTATTGAGCATAACAAGGACATTTTCGTTTTGGAGTGCCATCTCGTCCGCTATGGCATGGCTTCCAAAAAGACCTAACTCCTCGGCATTATAAGTCATAAACATTAGAGTATGTTTCGGTTGATAATCAGCCTCTAACAGCACTCTTGCAGCTTCAAGAGCAGTAACAGCCCCTGTACCGTTGTCATCAGCACCGGGAGCACCGGCATAAGGGTCACCGGAATTGACGATTGAGTCATGGTGTCCACCGACTACGATTATCTCATCGGGATATTCTGTTCCCGGTAGGATAGCGATTACATTTTCACAGATGTAGCCATAGACATCAACTGATGAGGTACGGAATTCGGTAATACCATATTGCCCGAACTTCATATTTAACCAGTTTACCGCTTCCGTTGTTTCTGGAGCCAGACAGAAACGGGTTCCGAAATCTTCGAGGTGTTGCAGATTTGAAGTTATGGTATCCTGATTGACATAAGCGAGAACATCCTCTATATCTGTGCGTACGGAAGGCGTTAATTCAGCTCGAAAGTGCTTGATAGACTGAGGTAACTTGATGGGCTTTAATTCGATTATCCGATAACCACTTTTATCTCCAAGCGAGTTTAAATCTTCAGACCTGAAGAATGAATTACTGCCATGTGTGAAGAGTGATTTCTCAAGGAAATCTGTATTGACTGCAATGTATGTGATCAAGGAGTACTTTCTATTCGCAGAATCATTATCCAATCTTTTAATTGAATATCCCTTCTGCAACAGGTAGTTGTTCTCTGCATTTGATAAAGATGCAACTACTGTTTCATTGTCAAACCACAGAACATTTTGAATGCTTTTAATAATCCCGAAATCGTCTTTTACTCTTTTAAAAGTTACTAAGTCATCGCATAAAAGTATATGTGCTGTTACCAGTAACAGGATTAATGTAATCATCTTTTTCATATTGCTACCTCTCTCTGTAATCCTTGCATAGAAGAGCAGTAATGTTTTGTCAATCATAATCTGTACATGGAACGGCTGTCCACCTTTCAAATGTTGAGAATTGGGGGTTTGGAGGTGCTGCTTCAGCTGCACTGCCTTTTGAAGAGTACAGCTAAAGCAATACCTCCATTACAGCCACCTTTCAAATGGTCCTTAGACCTTTGAAATGGTTCATATGTTGCATGTGTAGAGACGCACGGTCGTGCGTCTGGGATTCAGCAGGCAATCTCTTGATGTGTACAGCAATCATCTTGATTGCGATTTATTTGGGGAGCCGAATTCCGATTCGGCTTATCGGGCAAAGCCTGACATCCTGTCGGCATCTTT
>JAFGVF010000133.1 GCA_016938155.1 Candidatus Cloacimonadota bacterium | reverse complement strand
TGTATAACAATACTGACAACCTTGTTGTGGCTGTGGAAGAAAATCAACCGGCTTACGGTTCTTCCGCAGAAGATTTCTATTGCACAGCAACCCCGACCAATAGGAGTATTTATCACTACAGCGACTCCGTAAATGCCGACCCTGCAGCACCACCAACAGCAGGTGGTGTACGCATGTTCATTCCGAATACAATGTTCTATTTTGATGATTTACCGGTAGGTCCTGAGTTAGATTACAGACCGTTATCTTACGATTTCGGTACAGTATTCACAAATACTCAAACTAACCCGGTAACATTTACGCTTCAAAATTCTGGTATTGGTGACTTGGTTATCAATTCTGTAGCTCTTAGTAATGCAACTGACTTTGTGTTAACAGATACAAACACTTATCCATTAACCTTAGCAACTGCTCAAACTGCCACAATCACTGTTGCCTTTGCTCCTATAAACGAAGGACCTCTTACAACAATGATAGTCATCACAGATGCTAATGAAGTAAGTAATGTCCCCTTAACAGGTACAGGATTTAATCAGACAGTTTCAGTATTCCCTTATTCGGAAACTTTTGATACAGGTGCATTACCTATAGGTTGGGAACAGGGTACAGATGACCAACAGAATTGGTCATTTGGAACATCAACATCATCTGTTGATACCGGTCCACAAGCTGGTGACCATACTTCCGGTACGGGATATTTTGCCTATACCGAGGCTTCCGGATATCTCAATATGAGGTTTGACTTATTATCACCACCTTTAAATGTTTCAACAATGACTAATCCATTTATGTCAATTTGGTATAATATGTATGGTCAAACAATGGGTGATTTACACTTTGATATTTGGAACGGTACAGCTTGGGTAGAGGATATATTCCCAGCTATAAGTGGTGATCAGGGACAAGATTGGCATTTCGCAGATATTAGCCTCGGGAACTACGGAGATATAGTTCGTGTAAGATTCCGTGGTATAACCGGCTCTAATTATTATAGTGATATTTCCATAGATGATTTCAGTGTTTGGGATAATGACCAACCACCGGCTCCCACATCATTAGTTGCACCAGCCAACAATGCAACCGGTGTGGCAATGACCGGCAATCTCAGCTGGATTCCTGCTGTTGCTGCAAGTGGTTACTATGTGTCTGTCGGTACAGATAATCCACCAACAGATGTTTATGACATGGTTGATGCCGGAAATGCTCTCAGTTTCACTTATACAGGTTTACAACCCGGTATTGTGTATAATTGGATGATAACACCATACAATGCTATTGGGCAGGCAACAAACTGTCCTGTATGGTCATTTACTACTTTCAACGATATACCCAATCCTGCAACTGTTGTTTATCCGGTTAATGGTGCGTTAAATATGAATCCTGTACTGGATTTGGAGTGGGCAAGTGGAGGTAACTTCCCTGATGGATATAGACTCTATTTGGGAACAAATAACCCTCCAACATCTTTCATTGATGGGTTGGATGTGGGGTTCACAACTACTTACACACTCACAACACCTCTTGAATACAGCACTCAATATTTCTGGAGAGTGATACCATATAACTTCGTTGGCGATGCTGCTAATTGCCCTATTTGGACATTTGAGACACATCCTGCCGGTATGGTGATTATTGGAGATGAACAGTTGGTTGATAAACATCTTCCGATAGAGCCGTACTATGGTTATTCCTATTCTCAATCAATACACACATTGCAGGAAGTAGGAATGCCCGGTTTCATTACAAGTGTCAGCTTCTATTACAATGGTGCTGCAACCCTGAATAATTCTACTCAGTGGGTTATCTACATTGGTATGACCGACCAGAATGAGTTTGCTACCACAACTTCATGGGTACCGCTTACAAGCTTAACTGAAGTATGGAATGGTACAATCACTGCTCCCACAGGTGCAGGTTGGATCGATTTCACTTTGGACCAGACCAGCTGGTTCCTCTATGATGGTAGTCAGAATCTTGTAATAGCCGTTGAAGAAAATCAACCGGCTTATGGTAGTAGTACTGAAGAGTTCTATTGCTCTGCCAGACCAAACAATAGAAGTATCTACCATTACAGCGACAGCGTTAATGCCGACCCTGCAGCTCCACCAACCGGAACTCTTATGGCATTTATTCCTAATACAAGATTGTTTATGTTACCTACCGGAGAAAATCCATATCCGATTATTACCCCTTCATCCCTGAATTTCGGATTTGTAAATATTGGTTCGGATTCAGATACACGAACAATCACGATAAGAAATGTCGGGCAGGATTCACTGTATATTAATGCAACGATCAGTATTCAAGGAGATGATGCCGGTGAATTTACTCTCATTGATAACAACACCTATCCTGTTCAGATCAATTATCTGGAAACAGTAGATATCAGTGTTTTCTTTACGCCTACTTCAGAGGGGTGGAAGAACGCAGAGATAGTAATAACCGACAATGCTCCTGATGACCAGAGAAGTACCAGACCGCGACAGGTTCATAATCTACCAATAAGTGGTAGAGGTTACTTCCTTGATGGTAATGATACTCCGACTACTGCCACGCAGGTTCAGCTTAATCTTAATGATTACGAAGAGATGATTTATCCGGAAAATGAAATAGATTGGTATGTATTCTGGCAGACTGCACCGGCAAATGTATCAATGTACACCGAGGCTATAAACGGCTCTCAACTTGATACATACATGTGTCTATACGGACCATACTTTGATCCGGATTATAATGTAAATGATATGTTGTACATCATGGCTGATGACGATTCTCATGGTGCAGACCAGCCACAGATCGATATAGATATTACAGAAAGCGGTTTCTATTTTGTTCGTATTTCTCATTTCCAGAATGTTCCAACCGGAATGCGTCCTTTCAAGAAAAGGGATATGGAAACCAGAGCTAGTATCGGAGAATATGCTTTATCAATCATATCCAACAACCTAACTCCACCAGAAGATTACTTACCACCGATTAATTTCGCTTGCGAAAGTCTCTTCAATGGCATAGAGTTGAGTTGGGATGCACCGATTGCCCCTGTTAGATCACTTGCAGGATACAATGTTTTCCGAGATGATGTAATTCTTAATACAGCTACAGTAACAAGTACTATGTATATAGATTATGATGCTGTTGTTGGACAAACTTATGAATATAAAGTAAGTACTGTATATACTGCACCTCCAGGAGAGTCAGCACCTTGTGACTCTATCAACTTCACACATATAGAAGTCGATGCTCCTATAATTTCAGAGAGCTTTGAGGGATACGATAATTTCGTAACCAGTTTCTATCCTTGGACATGTTATGATGAAGATGGTGAAACAACTTATGGCTTCAATAACGGAATTGATTTCCCTGGTGAAAACAGTGCAATGGCATATATCATTTTCAACCCATCTGCAACAACTCCTCCGCTCATGTTTGCTTCTGCATATAGTGGAGATAAATATGCCGCATGTTTTGCTGCAGATTCAGGTACAAATGACGACTGGTTGATTACTCCGCACCTTCAATTAGGTGAAAATGCCACTCAACTCAGTTTCTGGGCTCGTTCTTATACTACTCAGTATGGTCCGGAGTTGTTGAGTGTAAGTGTTTCCACCACAGGAAATGACCCAGTTAATTTCACACAGATTGGTGGTACAGAACCTATTGCTGTTCCTCTAGCTTGGAGTTATTATGAATTTGACCTGTCAGATTATGCTGACCAACTCATATATGTTGGTTTCAATTGTACTTCAGCTCAAACTTTCTTCCTTCTGCTTGATGAAATTATAATCTCAAGCGACGGTGGTGCAGTTGGCAATGAAGAACAGTTAGTAATCCCTGGAGCAACTCAGTTATATACTAATTATCCTAACCCCTTTAATCCTGAAACAACTATCAGTTTTGACCTGAAACAGAATGAAAGAGTTAAGATTGATATTTATAATATCAAAGGACAAAAGGTTAAGACCCTGATTAATGATGATTATAATGCAGGAAACCACAAGGTTATCTGGAACGGAAAAGACAACGATAATCATAATGTTAGTAGCGGAATCTACTTCTTTAAGATGGAGGCCGGTACTTATACAAAGACAAAGAAAATGATTCTGATGAAATAATCGGATTCTAAGTATATGCCCCCTGATTGAGTTATCTGTCAGGGGGCTTTTTTATATAGTGAAAAAATGCCCCAGAATAGGAATCCTTCTGAAATTCTGATAATGAAGTTGTACTCAGTGGCTTTTTCGTCAGTTAGCTTCTTTTCGTGTCCTTTTCTTATCCTTTATCATTCTATTCATCCACAGGCAATTTTCCCACTGCTCTGCCACTGTGTCCCCACTGTCCACCCACTGAAACAGTGGGTGGACAGTGGGGACACAGTGGAAAAACAGTGGAGAGACTCCGCATTGTTGAATAGAAAAATGAAGCTTTGGAAAAACAATAGAAACAGGTATAATCTAACCCTGAATTTCCTTGTTTTGAGTATGCAGGGGAAAGCAGTTTTTAGAAAATATTAAAGGGAGTTATTAAGTTCTTAAGGTTAACGCTCCCAGCATTTTTCTACGCATCTCTTTTAGGGCATCTTCGCTGTTTAATTGGTTTAGGGCAATGCTGTAGTTAAACTCATAGAATCCACCCAGAGATGCATTGAAATTTGTCTCCCAATAATTGTTCATTACCCAGGCAAATTGATAACCGGGAGATGTTGTCATACCGGGTCGGCACAACTCTCTTTCTCCGAATTCAAGAGAGCCCAATTGAAGAATAGGTGTATCGGGCATTCCAATTGATAAACCATGTTTCCGTGATTGGAGTCTGAATCCGGTTTGCACTGTGTAGAAATCAATTAAGGTTCCCGGAAGTTGGTCAATCATTGGTCTCATGATACAACCGGCTTTATCAATCCAGAGTTCCTCACTCTCTCCGGTAGTAAAGGGAAGAGCTATATAAAGATTTTCAGGTGCCCAGATACTTTCCTTATGCAATACAATCTTAACATCTACTTCGGGAACATTCTTCCACAGTTTTATTTGAACCTTGTAGAATTCCATACCCTTGCAATAGTAGTCCAACTCAGCTTCAATCCAAAGTTCACCAACTGACTTAATGATGGCATTTTTCAACTTGCCGATGGTTCTTTCGACATTAAATCCCTTTCTATTTCTGCCCATCTGACCGCGAACACTATTGATATCCCGATTATCTTTTACGGGAGTGAGTTCATATATTGGAGTAAAAGCTCCGAATTCTCCGGTTATCAGCTCTTGTGTATCCTGCTTGTTGAACCAGGAATTGATTCCCCAATCGTAATCCCAGCTAATACGAAAATAATCTGTCTCAATATATGTAGTAAAGTTTTCTTTTAGTTGACCGCTAATATCCGAAACACCATCTGTTCCTCGTTGATAGAAGCTGTTAACAAACCTGATTGGTAGGTTCTGATGGGGCACTAATTCAAGCTGCAATTCCTGTTTCTCATTTAAAAGAAGATAAATGCAATATTCAACACCCCCAGGTACATATCTCATTTGAGATGGGATAATATCCCCCGTAATCGGTTCAATTACAGCTGCTCCATTGTTAAGTTTTAACTCATTCCACTCAAACCAACCGATAAAGAGTCTGAATTCTCCCTTATAATCACATGAATAGGGATTAATAAGATTGAAAACGGGTTTGCGTCCAAACTTAAGGAATGTTTCCCCCAATTCCTCCCGTTTATGTCTTAACTGGATACATGCTTTTTCAAACGCAGAAACTGCATATCCCCTCTTTATCAGACTAATCTGTTTCACAGGGTCACTCCACGGCTGGCTCATTGAATCGGAATGGCTGAAGGTATGCTCTGCATAAAGAGCAAGTTTATCGTATATATCTATATCGTTATTTATAGAATCTGTATCCAATATCCTGTATAACTCAAAAGTCCTTTGTGCCTGGCGATAAATCTTTACTCCATCCGGGTCAGAGGCAAAACCATCTGACCACCAGTCTGGCCAATCCCCTTTGTACGAAGGGATAGAGACATCGCTTATCCGTACTCTACTAAAGAAATCACACAGGGTGATCATTTCTAAAATGCAGATATCATTATGTTGTTTATTCCATCTCTTTATCATTTTAGGGATTTCGGCAGATGGTGGGGAATTATCAGTCCTTAGTCCGGAAACCATTACAGGAACAAAATCAAATTCATATCCTTCATCTTCAAGCATCTTAAGGTATCGTGGGATGCGTGTTTCTGCAAGCTTCCATTGATCATAATAAACTGAATGAGCATCACAGTCATCTTTTATTGTATAACTTGAGCCAGCTCGTTCTGCAAATCCGAGTTCATTGCCGAAATGATAATGTTCTCCGTTCCAAACGAGAAGTTCTTTACCATCCGGGGCAATCCACTTAAACGGGTATTGTTTACGGTTTACCGGCCACATCCCGTGATGAGTATGAACGCATGAAAAATAGTTTGAGATTCCATGTTTCACCATTGATTGAGCAAATCCCCAACCAACCCCGTTTATGTCTGCAGTCATGGCAGTATCAATCTCAAAACCGTATTTTTTGCTCGTGGATACTGCTCGTTCTATCATATTGTCTAAAGTTGATTCATCGATTAGTTCATTGAAATTGAGATAGCCTGCTGTGATTCCAATGTTTTTGTTTAGCACAGCTTTAAAAAACTTCTCTCTTTCGGGTTTCCCGCACTCTTGTAAAAATTTCTCCACAGCCCAGAAAGCTTCACAATTCCAAACAAAGGTTTTGTCCTGCTTGATTATTTGCAGTGCCTGTTTAATAAAATCTATATGCCAGGCACGAATCTGGTGTTGAAGCTCTGTGTAGCCAATGTCGGTGTGACTGTGATTTATGATATAAATGGTTTTTATTCTACTCATCATGTTCCTCTGTTTTTTCTTCAATACTTAATAGGGCAGATGTTTCCGCTTTTTCAGCAAGTTCTTTATCTATGGGCTTATCAGGTTGAATTCCTAACTTAGTCAACTCATTCGCTTGAGCGATTAAGTTACCCTTTCCTTCTGAAAGCTGATTGAAAGCTTTATCGTAGTCCTTTGTTGCTGCTTCCAGCTTCTTGCCTACTGAGGCAAAAGTTTCTACAAAGCCCCTGAATTTATTGTAAAGTAGCCTGCCCCGTTCTGCGATATCTTTAGCATTCTTGTTTTGATGTTCATACTTCCAGATATTGTAAATCATTTTCAGAGTCATGTGAAGAGTTGAAGGACAAACAATTAAGATATTCCTGCTCATTGCCTCTTGGAATAGCTCCCTGTCTTCATTTATCGCTACGAAATAGGAAGCTTCTATAGGAAGAAACATTAAAACAAAATCAAGTGTATTTATCCCTTTCAGATTCTGGTAATTCTTAGCACTTAAAAGTTTTATATGCGTACGGATTGCAGTTATATGCTCATTCAAAGCTTTCTGCTTCTGAACCGGATCATCTGTGCTGCAATACTGAGTATATGCGACAAGGGAAACCTTAGAATCAACTACAATATCCTTCTGTTCGGGAAGATGTACTATTATGTCAGGACGGAAAGTATCACCCTCTTCGCTTGTCAGTGAAACCTGGACATCATATTCAACTCCACGGGTAAGTCCGGAATACTCCAGAATCATCTCTAATTGAACTTCACCCCAATCGCCCTGGAACTTCTTATCACCCTTCAAAGCAGAAGTAAGATTAAGAGCATCTTCGCTAATTCTTTCATTAAGCTTCTTGAGATCAGAAATCTCTTTCTTTAGAAATCCCCGCTCCTCTGCCTCTTTGTCATATATATCATCAACTCTTTTCTTAAAATCTGTCAGTTGTTCTTTTAGCGGTTTCAAAACTCCGTCCAAGCTTTCTTTGCTTGTACTGGTAAGCTTTTCACTCTTAGCATCAAATATCTTGTTAGCGAGGTTTTCAAACTCAAGTTTTAGCTTTTCTTTGCTGTCTTCAAGTAATTTCAGTTTCTCAATTGTTTGTTTTTTTTCTTCATCAAGGGTTGTAAGAGTTCTTGCCAATTGCTCTTTAATAGAGGAATTCTCTTTCTGAAAAGCATCTATTTTCTCATTCAGTTTTTCAAGTTCTTTTAATAGCTGTTCAATTCTTTCATTTTTTGCAACGAGCTGAGTTGTAGCTTCTTTAAGGGCTTCGTTCTTTTGCTCTTTTTCACTTCGGAATTGCTCCAATAACTCACTTCTCTTGAGTAACTCACTGTTTTGAGTCTCAAGACGCATTCGAGTAAGTTCCAAATCGGAAGCTTTTCGCTCCAATTGCTCCAGTTCACTTCTCAGTTTCTTTTCTTTATTTGCATTCATTGCTAATACTACAATCAGTATGGCACCAAAAATTATAGCAATAATAATGTATTCTATCATTCTTCCTCCACTTTCCCTGAAAGTTTCTCCCGCTCACTTAAATGCTGTTGGAGCGTTAGAAGCATATTATCAAGCTCTTCTTTCTTTTCTTTTAACTCAAGATTTATCTTTCTGGTTTTTTTTATTCCGAAAAAAACAACCACAAAAATTGCCACCATTATCAATAATCCACTTATAAGAAGCCAAGTCATAATCACCTCAAAACAATATCCTTGTTCTAACAATCCGGTACTTACTGGTTTCATCTCTTGGGATTCCATACACATTTTCCAGAATATGAAAGATGCTTGCTCCCTGTAATTTCTTTCTAACCCTTAAAACACCATTTTCCCATTCAATTTTTTTGATTATCTCCTTGAGTTCAATTTGCTTTATTTTACCCTTTCTTTCCCTTTCAATCGGAAAACTATCTCGACCCAGATACTCACAGGTTTTTGTTCTGAATTTCTCAGAAATTCCTTCATTGGGGATCACTTCAATTATCTCTTCTCCAACCTCTTCTACGATAATCTTCTCTTTAGATTCAATAAACTCTACACTGTTTACTGCAAGTTCATTCTTCATGAGTCGTTTTAAGGCTGTCAGAATAATCTCCGGTTGATATTGCTGATAGAATCCAACTTCAATATATTCATTCAATCCTTCAACACCAACAGATAAGGGAGGACCAAAGCGAACCTTAGGATGTAGATTAAATCCTTGGGAATATGCTAAATCGAGTTCGATTCCTCTCAAAATTCGGTGTATCATTCTCAAGAAATCCAGATGGGAGACATACTGTAAACCGCCTGTTTTATGAAAGAAAACCCTATAGAAATAGACTTTTACTAAGTTATCAGGTTCTATCCTCTCAGGAAGTTGCATTGCCTCTAAAAGCTTAGTTTTTGCAAAAGTCATCCCGGTTTTCTCATCACATACACCGCACAGTGTGCATTCTTCCATACAGGATGGAGTAGTAATCTCTTCCTGAGCCTTCATCCACTCATTTAGCAAGAACTCTCGATTAACTTTGATGGAGATGTGATCCCATGGAAGTCTTTCTTCTAAATTAAAGCTTCTCAGGCATTCCTCAAGAGTAATTCCCTCTTCTTCGAGAGCGCTTTGCCATATTGAGAAGTTGAATCTCTCCTGCCATCCATCAAAACAGGCACCTTTATCCACTGCCCTTTTAATGACATTTCCGATTCTACGGTCACCTCTGGTCAAGATTGCTTCCAGTTGAGAGCTTTCTATATCGTGATAACGAACCTTTATGAACCTGAATCTGGCAAGTCTGTCTTTAATCAAACGAACTCTATGATAAATTTCATCCCGAGTAAACATGCCTGCCCATTGGAAAGGAGTAAATGGCTTTGGGATAAAGGGAGAAAGTGTGATGTTTATACTAAGTTTCTTACCGGCAAGAGAAACAATCTTCTCTACAAGCTCAATTATACCCCAAATATCTTCTATTTTCTCAAAAGGCAAACCTATCATGAAGTAGAGTTTTATCACTCTCCATCCGTTCTGAAGGGCTACCTGAACCCCTTCCATTATCTCTTCTTCACTGATATTCTTGTTTATCACATTCCTTAATCTTTGTGAGCCTGCCTCAGGGGCTATTGTCAGTCCTTTCTGACCAAGTCTGTTTAGTAGTTCCGTTAAGTTGGAATCAAGAGTATCAACACGTAAAGATGGCAATGAGATTATAGCTCTATGCTCACTGATTCTTTTAAATAATCCATAAAGTAACCCTTTAATTACTGAGTAATCACTTGAGGACAGAGAAGTGAGCGATGCCTCTTCCCAACCTGAACGGCTGACTTCATCCACTATCTTTTCAATTATCTTATCTGGTTCCCGTTCTCTGACAGGACGATAGAAATATCCGGCATGACAGAATCGACAACCTCTACCACATCCTCGCATAATCTCTGCTACATAGCGGTCATGAGTTGGTTGTTGCCAAGGTATTAGCTGTCTGTCATGGGAATTCTCAAAAGTATGGAATCCATTGTATTTTCGGATTTGCACTATAGAGGTTCCATCATTTATTGATGGTACATAGACACTTTCTATTTTGCTGAGAGCCAACAGCTTTTCCTTACGGGATAAGCTTTTATTGGCAAGCAGGCAGTTTTTAATATCGATTATTCCCTCTTCTGCTTCCCCGATAAAGATAGCATCAAAGAAAAGCGACAGTGGTTCCGGATTAGATATGGATGGACCACCACCGACAATGATTGGGTCATCTTCTTTTCTTCCCTCAGCAATTTCAGAAATCCCTGCCAATTTCAACATATATGGTACATTAGAGAAATTTAATTCGGATTGAAGAGTAAAGCCTATGGCATCAAAATCCTTAACTGCGATCTTGTTTTCCAGGCTGAAGAGAGGAATATTATTACTTCTCATCAGTTCTGCAAAGTCTGTCCAAGGTGCGTATGTCCTATCAGCAACCGTATCATATTCATTATTCAAAATTGAATAGAGAATCTTCAATCCCAAGTGGGCAATTCCAACCTCATAGACATCCGGAAAGGCAAGACAGAAGTTCAGTTTATCTTTTTCAACTTGTTTATTTACTGTATTGATTTCCAATCCAATATATCGGGATGGTTTATCAACTCTCGACAGCAAGTGTTCATAGCGTATTTTCTCGTATTTCATGTAATTCCTATTTGGTTTATTCCCCGCCTATGGAGGTCGGGATTGCCCT
>JAFGVF010000132.1 GCA_016938155.1 Candidatus Cloacimonadota bacterium | reverse complement strand
CTACCGGATAAAAGTGAAATTACACCCATTTCCGGAAACTATACTTTCATGCAGACAGGAATTTATAAAATTCAGCAAAATGACAAGTTTTCTTTTGTAGCAATTAACCCGGATTATAAAGAAAGTGATTTTATTGCGACTGAGTATAATTCATTAAAAAACAGTGAAATAATCAAGGATGACTGGACAAAACATCTCTTTCGTGCAAGGTATGGATTTGAATTGTGGAAAATATTACTTGTCACAGTTTTATTTCTTTTCATAATTGAAATGTTGCTTGTAAAGACAACAGAACACAAAACAGAATAATATAGGAGATACAATATGTTGCAAGGTTCTTTCGTTGCTCTCGTGACTCCTTTTCATAACGGCGAAATCGATTATAACAAACTTGAGGGGCTTCTCCAATTCCATCTAAAGAACAAAACTGACGGGATACTTCTGCTTGGAACAACCGCTGAAGCAAGTGCTTTGGCAAATGATGAGAAGGAAAGTTTACTACGATTTGCTATTCGGATTTTGAAAGGAATAGTTCCCATTATGGTTGGAACAGGGTCTAATAATCTTAATCAGACTCTTGCTTCCACAAGAAAAGCTTTTGATTTAGGTGCTGATTATGCCCTCATCATTACACCCTATTACATTAAACCGACACAACAGGGTTTGTATGAGTATTTTAAAGCAATCGCTACTAAGGTTAGTGAACCTATTGTAATATATAATGTTCCCGGCAGAACCGGAGTCAATATCAGTTCCTCAACAACTGTTAGACTCGCAAGGGAGTTTAAGAATATTGTAGGAATCAAAGAAGCCTCAGCAGATTTAATACAAGCAACCGAAATAATTAGAGATTCTCCCTCAGACTTCTCTGTTATGTCAGGCGAAGATGCACTTGTGATGCCGACAATGGCATTAGGTGCAAAAGGTTGTATCTCGGTAACTGCTAATATTCTACCTGCTGAATTTCACAATCTGACAGCCCTTTGCCTACAGGGCGAATACTCGAAAGCAATGCATCTCCATCAGGAATTATTGGAGATAAACAGGAAGATGTTTATCGAAACTAACCCTATTCCTGTTAAAGAAGCGTTGGCAATGATGGGTTTGCTTGAGCTTGAATTCCGCTTACCTATGTGCCCACTGCTTCCCGCAAACAGGAGTATCCTTGAGGAATGCCTGAAAAGGTATAAACTTTTCTAAAAAAGGAGAGTATATGAAAGTCCTGCTTGTTTTCCACACAAAAACAGGACATACCCTCGAAGCTGCCAAGGCTATTGAAGAAGGCATAAGATATGCCGGACACTCGATTAATGTTATTCCGGTCAAGGAATGTGATCCCAAACACCTTGAGGAATATGAGACGATAATTTTTGGAACACCAACCTGGTTTAGTGGAGCATGTGGTCCCATTAAGTCATTTCTCCATAAGATACCCAAAGGTTTATTGGAGAACAAAGTTTGTTCAGCTTATGCCGTCATGGGCGGTTCAGGCGGACACAAAGCAGTTGAAGAAATAGGGATAATGACAAGTGAAAAGGGTTGCATTGACTTCATCCATGGTCCTGTTATTCAGGCAGGTGGTTTTATGAGCATGTGGAAGGGCTATGCAGTGAATCGAAGTGACCTCATCAAGTGCAGAGAATACGGAGCTGAAATAGTCAAATAACCCTGTAACTTTAGAAAAGGTTGGAGTTATATCAGTAGCATTATTTAAAGGAGACAGAAATGTTTTACTGGGGTGATTTCACCTTTTTTATGATTATTCCTGTGTTTATCCTTGCTCTCTCTGTTCAGTATTCAGTGAATCAGAGATACAAGCAATACTCCAAAGTCATGAATCGTGCCGGGTTTACTGGGGCTCAAGCTGCTCGAAAGATCCTTGATGCCAATGGATTGACTTATGTAAAAGTCGAAATGGTTAAAGGTCATCTGACTGATCATTATGACCCCCGTTCACAGGTAGTCAGGCTATCAGCACTGAATTACCTTGAACCTTCCATTTCGTCTGTAACAATTGCTGCTCACGAGTGTGGACATGCTCTCCAGCATGCAGAAAAATATGCTCCTCTGGGTTTTAGATCATCAATTTTACCGGTGGCAAATCTTGGCTCCAAGGGTGCCTTTCCCCTCTTTCTTCTGGGATTATTCTTCAGTATTACACCTCTGATGGATATTGGAATAATTCTTTTCGCAGGTGCTTTATTGTTCCATCTTGTAACACTCCCGGTTGAATTCAACGCATCATCAAGAGCGTATGTTCAGCTAAGAACAGCCGGGCTTGCGGATGAACAGGAGTTGGTTGGTGCACATCGCGTACTTAATGCGGCTGCAATGACCTATGTAGCCTCAACTCTCATGGCATTGGTTCAGTTAATCAGACTTGTTATTTTAAGAAATAGGCGTTGATTTGAAATTTATTCTCACCTCAGAACTCAACAAATTGGCCAAAAAACTCCGGTTCCTCGGGTACAACTCTACCGTGAGCCGGAGTTTGAGTTCTCATACAACCATCAGGATTGCTATAAAAGAGGAGAGAATTCTCTTAACGAGGAGTGTTAAGCTCGCAAAAGATAAACGCTGCTTCACGAGAATTCTGCTTGTTGATGATGAACCTGCCGACCAACTGAGGTATTTGTTCCATGAATTGAAGCTTAATCATGATAACATCTTCACCAGATGTCCTGATTGTAACTCAGAACTGCAGAACATCCCGGTTGAGAAAGTAGGAATAACTCTGCCTGCTAAGGTTTTGGCGAATTACTCAGAGTTCAAAGTTTGCCGTAAGTGTGGTAAATATTACTGGAAAGGGACCCATTACGAGAAAACTCTCGCCCTGGCTCAGGATTATATGAAATCCTGATTGACTTTACTCATCCACAACTCAATTTTCAGACTTCGATTCAAGAACAGACTTAAGATTTCCATTGCCAAATACAACCACAGTCTAATAATTAGTTATTAATCAAGGGGAAGTACCATAAGAATGGTTTTCAGTTATTATTTAACCATCATTCCTTACTGGAAAACATGGCTGTTACTAAAGCTTTTTCGTAAAAAGAAGCAAGGTTGTTTTTATTGCGGAGACCTGTTGGATTTGGAGATATTTAATCCGATCCAAAAGTATCTGCAACCCTTGCCCATCGTTGCTAAAAACCGCAAAATTCAAAGACAGTTAAGGGAAATTGGTATCAATGCGAAACTGATGCCCGTATTCCCTGATTTTGTGATAATGACTCGACATGCTGCCTGGAAATTTCCGGTGAAGCAAATTAAGAAGATTGGATTAAGGCATGGTCCTTACCACTTTAAAGAGTTTACTGATGCCCGTAATTACAACGCCTTCAATCTGTATATTATGACCAGTTCTGAAGATGTTCGAAGGGGTGCAAAAGCAGGCATCAATTCAGCAATCGGCTTAGGTTATCCCAAACTCGATAATGCCTTCAATGGAACTTATTCTCCCCTCTTCCTTGAGGAATTGAAGTTAAAACATAGCTTAAACAAGACAAAAAAGACTATTCTCTTTTCAGCTACATGGGAAGATTCCGGCATGTCTGCTGTAAATCGTTGGGCAGGACGACTAAATGAATTGACCGAAAAGTATAATGTTTTAGTTACTCTTCATCCTTGGACAAAACCGGAAACAAGGGAGTTTATTCGCCATACTGAGGGAGTTATCCTCATTGATGACTTGAATTTAATTCCATGGATTATGATAAGTGATGTCTGCATCGGTGACACGAGCTCTGTGATAGCAGAATTCTCGGCTTTGAATAAACCGATAGTCACTTTCATTGTTGAAACAGGCAAAAGACTTACCCCTGAAATCAAGGAACTTATTAGGTCTATATCTCTGCAAATAGTAGATTTTGAAGAACTTAAACCTGCTCTCAGAGAAATTACCCGTGGGGATCGTTTTTCCGAGGCAAGAGCCGAAGCCAATCGGCTTATGTTTAACAATCTGGATGGCACCGCAGGCATTAAAACTGCCTCTGCTATTGTTAAATTGATACCTGAACTTAAACTACCGGGGGTAAACTATGTGTTTCAAAAACTGGATTGACTCTCACTGTCATCTTGTAGCTCTTGATAATCCGGCATTGGAAATCTCTGAAGCAGAGAAGTTAGGAGTGGATGGCTTTATCACTATCGCACTGAACCAGCGTGAACTTAATGCAAGCCTGGAATTGGAAACTCCATCTACAATAATACTAGCAGGTGTCCACCCATATTACTCCGGTTCTAAAAACTCTTTCATCGACTCTCTTGCTGATTTACTGGATTCACACTCTATTGAGGGTATCGGAGAAATCGGACTGGATAAACGAAACAAAGATATGGTGTGGCAAAAAGACATTTTACTGCAACAGCTTGATATTGCAGACCAATATGATGTGCCTGTCTCTTTCCACTGTGTGAAAATGTACTACGAGTTGTATAAAATCATCAAAACCAATTTTCCGGGGATTAGAGGTATTTTGCATGGCTTCAATGGGAATTCCGAAATTATTCGGGAATTTTCCAAGTTCGACATTGCCTATTCCGTAAGTCCTGGCATCCTCAGTTCCCCTGATGCTAAAGAAGTGCTTAGTTTACTCGCAACCGAGAATAAACTGCTTTTAGAAACTGATGCTCCCAACACACATCACACTGCTTATGAAATGAAGACGGGGGGATTGGCAAAAATACCCAAATTTGCTCAGCAGATCGCCAGTTTTATTGATATTTCTATCGAAGAATTGAAAGATATTCAATTACTTACTTTCAACAAATACTTCTCTTAGTTTTACCTCTCTTCTCCCCCAGCCCCCTACTTCAGATGATGGTTGTGATTTGAATACCGATTTTCATTTTGAATATAAGACTACAAGCAGGGATGCGTGCCTCAACTGTATTCAGGTTTTCAAATCTCCCTAAGTATATTGAATAATCGATCCACAGTGCGTTTTATGCGGAGTTTGGTCATTTTTACTCCTCTTTTACTCTTGTTTTCATCGACGCACTGTAATCCCGCTGTGCCGTCACTGTGAACCCAGTATCCACGCGGTGTCACAGTGCGTGGGTAGTGCGTGGCTAGTGGAAAACAAGCACCTGAATTGTCTGTTATTTGATGGGTTACAGATACAATTCCACAGTGGCAATAATGCGGGTTTAAGAGAGAATTGAGAATGCAGAAAGAAAGGGATGAAATGACAACATAGGTGATTTTTCCATTATTTTGCACTATAAGTGGTTTAGTATAAGGAATCGGCTGACAAATTCCTCTATGATAGTTACTTTTCCGACACTTCCACATCGCCGTTCAGTCTTCGATAAAGTTAGTGAGTAATATTTCTTTTTTTTATTGACCGTGAAGGCAGAATAATAGAATTTACTCCAGCTAAATGCTGAACCTATGAAAATTTATAAAGAATAAAAATAAAAAGAGAATCAGGAGGAAAAATGCCGGTTAATCTCAGGAATTATGACAGCCCGGAATATCAAGAGCTGAAGAAGATTATTGAAGAAAAGAAGCAGCTGAGAGACCCATTGATTGAAGTACTTCACAAGGCACAAGGAATCTTCGGATACCTGCCATCAGAAGTGCAAGAGTTTGTTTCTGAGCACCTTGGAGTGCCTGT
>JAFGVF010000131.1 GCA_016938155.1 Candidatus Cloacimonadota bacterium | reverse complement strand
TAAACCGGAAAAAAGGCGTTACGATGATTGAACAGTGATTGGAAGGAAGAGGAAATTAGATATATTAATTGACTTATGATGTGTCTAATATTTCATTGAAAAAAAAACAGTAGGTGATGTTATGATTAGATATTTCGGAATAGAAGAAAGAAGCTTACTTGAGCAACCAAAGATGGAAGAATCTTTCTGGACGCATGTAACTGACCCTACCAATCATGAGATAATGTTTCTTGAGAAGGAGTTGGAGGTACCTCTGGACTTCCTGACTGACCCTTTGGATGCAGATGAGAATTCCCGTGTGGAATATGAAGACGGTCATCTATTGATAATTCTGCGTGTTCCGATGAGGGTTGAAGAGGATGTACCCCCATTTATTACAATCCCGATGGGTATAATTGTAACAGAGAACAGGATAATTACAATTTGCCGGAATGATACTGAAATCCTGAAAAGATTTATAAATGGAACTCACAGACCATTTGATATCACTCAGCAGAGATTTGTACTTCAAATAATGCAGAAGAATGCGGTTCAATATCTTAACTATTTAAAAGATATAAACAGAAACATGAACGATTTGGAGAAGAATCTTCATCAAACCATGAGGAATCAAGAGTTAACGAAGCTTATGTCTGTAGAGAAATGCCTTGTTTATTTCAACACATCACTCACTTCAAATGAAATAATGCTTGAGAAATTTTCCCGATCACGCTGGCTGCGAGAAGATTCAGAGGCTGATGACCTTCTTGATGATGTAATCGTGGAAAATAAGCAGGCAATTGCAATGGCAAGTATTTATGCAAAGATTGTAAGTAATATGATGGGTGCGTTCTCTTCGATGATTTCTAACAACCTGAATGTGGTGATGAAGTTTCTAACCTCAATAACAATTATTCTTATGTTGCCTACTTTGATTGCAAGCTTCTATGGTATGAATCTGAAACTTCCCTTGGCAAACTCACCCCATGCGTTTCTGCTCGTAACTCTTATTTCCACAATCTTCTCGGCAGTAGTTGTATTGATTTTTATAAAACGGAAACTTTTTTAAACGGAGTTTTCGCACGATAGATTGTTGCTTCTCCTTTTATTTGCAGAGAGCCTGTATCGGCAGTAATAAAAAGTGAATCCCCTTTTTTTAAGCTCAAACCGCAATTTAAGACACACTCACCACTCATACAAAGAAGAATCTCAGCACTTTTTGTTTCACCGGAAAACTCTGCCATAGGGGAGACCACAATTTGTGAGAGCTCAAATTCTAAGGCTGGGGTTTTGTAGATCATCTCATTGTTATTCTTTTCCGGCGAAATTAGAAATGGTGGTTGATGATCAAAATCAAGAATATTCAGAAGCTCATCTTTATCAATGTGTTTAGATGTTAGCCCACCCCTTAAAACATTATCCGAATTAGCCATTATTTCCAGACCTGTTCCCTGCAAATAGGCGTGTAGAACCCCAGCGGAAAGATACAAGGCTTCACCGGGTTGGAGATGTATGGTATTCAGAAACAGAGGTGCAAGAATTCCTGCTTGTAATCCGTATTGAGAGTGAAGCTTCAGAACCCAGCCGGAGATTATGCTCAAAGAAGGATTGGTACTTCTAAATGATTTTATTCTTGAGATTAACGAATCCGTTACGACAGCCTCTTCATTAAGTGATAGATAGTCCTGGAAAAACTGCTTGTAGCCTTCCTTTGCTCCCGGGAAATATCTTAATAAATCAAGATTGTCCAGAATGTGTTCAATCTCAGGTAGAGATTTGAATCCACACATAGCACTGAAAGGTGTCAGAGCCATCAACAATTCAGGTTTATGATTACAGTCTTTGTAATTTCTGTTAAATGCAGAGATATTGATTCCGGCTTGTTCTTCTTTGAAGAAACCTGTACTCGCTTGCCTTATATTAGGATGTGCTTGAATAGAAAGTGCTCTTTCCGCACTTAAAACCTTGAAAAGAAAGGGTAGCTGGCGGTCAAACAGGGCTGAGGCTGTATTCCCGAGAATGGTTTCTGGTGCTTCGGCGATATAATCATTCAGGTTTTTAAAGGTATCTTTCAGCAACACAACAGAAGGAGCTTTCGGATGAGCACCCATCCATAATTCTGCGTGAGGTTCGTTGTCCGGATTCGAAACATTCATCAACTGAGAAATAAAATCATTGGTTCCCCAGTCATATTTTTGGACGGTGTTTTTTAAGTAAAAACAAGGCATATTACCACACTTTTATAAGTAGCTTAAATATAACAAGATTGTCATTGACTACTCCATAGAAACAGTTATTGGAAGGGTCATAGTCACTTAAATAGTTTATATCATCTTCGAATTTGATTGAGGAAACAGTCTCTCCGGTAATCAGACTGATAATACTTATATTGGAACCTTCAGGTACAACAATGATTCCGCTGTTTAGTCTTTTATCATCTCGGCGCGTAACCTGTCTCGGTAAGGAAAGAGGTTCAGGGGAAGCCTCAAAATTGGAGTTGGAAATCTTTTCCCAAATTTCCTCACCTTTCCCATTCAGG
This sequence comes from Candidatus Cloacimonadota bacterium, assembly GCA_016938155.1. GTDB lineage: Bacteria > Cloacimonadota > Cloacimonadia > Cloacimonadales > JAFGVF01 > Zophobacter. Next base: position 2,950 of record JAFGVF010000131.1, on the reverse strand, counting down.
AGGATAAGATGTCTGTTTTCTAACAATAAGAGGAGATTGTTTTCGATCGGGACAGCCCTGAGAATCGAAGAAATGTAAGACATTCTCCAGACTACTTCTTTACTGTTTTTATCTAAAGCAGCGATATTTTTACCGACAAGCAGATAGATGTTATTGTTGTCGAAGAGGGGTGGGTAGGTTATGGCTCGAGAGAACTGACCTTGCCAGATAGGGGAGAGAGTAATATCTTTCGCCGGACTGTAAACAAATTTCTTCAGCTGTTTATCAAGTTCCTGATTTCCGAGATTATCAGTAAGATTTTTAACCTCAAAGAGAAAATTGTGACCACTAATAGATTCTTCAGTTCTTTTTCCAAACTCTTCAACGACATTATCTCCAAAGAAGTAATATAATATAGTTACAATGATAATCAAGCCCATAATCAATCCGCTGATCCGGAAAGAATGCCCCTGAAAGAATCTGATCGGCTTAATTAAACCTGCTTTGGCATTGCAGAGAAAGAGATAGTTATGCTCTTCAGGGGAAGCATTTGCCATAACTGTCAGAATGGAATTAACTCCTGCCGGGATTACTTCCTTAACTGTCGGAATCAGTGGTGAAGGGAATACAAATAGGGAATCGCTGAACTCAAGTACGATAGAGTGGACTCTAACGGCAATATCCTCTTGAATTGAACCGATGCGATTAAGGCTTTCAACCGTAGCGATAGGATAATTATCCCAACTTAACCCAATCTCTTCAAAATTACTCCGTTTCATCAAGCCACAGGCAAGCCTGCCAAATTGTACAAGATACAGTCTATTATCTCGCTTCATAATGAAGCAAAGCGATACACCTTTATAAGTCTCACCGGATTGATTAAACTGAGCATTAATCTTCCAATTCAGCTCATTGAAGAATTCTTGGAGTGTATCTTTAATCCTTTCTTCCGGTATCCTATTTGGTTTCAGCTTAAGGATTTCCTGTAGAATAAAGGCATTAACTGATTTCAGGAATGGATTGTCATTCAGATTGAAAGTTAATAAAAAGAAACTGTTGGTTGACTGGGGGAAGTAGTCTGTGAAGAATAAATTACTTCTGTTACCTGTCCGGGATGATTCAACCTGAAACAAAATTTCCTCCTATTTATACCATTTAATGAAAACTCTGTAAAAAACTCGAGCCAAAGTTTTGAAATCGAGAAGCATATTCGTATAAGAGGCATTTGCCAACGGACACCAGCATTCACGATTCTTTATGGAAGCTCTTTCGAGTTTCATTTCACGGTTATACCAAACCTTCCTGAAATTATACTCCACCTTACGAAGATTACCTTTACTTTCAGCTTTAATACAACATGACCAAATGTCGCCATCGGGAGAAATCTGTACGGAACTGATTCCTGAATAACATGGAATTACCTGCTTTTTATCCCTGAGTATCTCTTTTACTAGGCTGTAATACTCAATTCGGAAAGCCTTTGTTATCTTGCTCCTGCCTTTGTACTTATCATGTTTGATTCTGTGGATTAAAAAGTCGATTGCTGATTTATACTGTAATAAACTTGGGGTTATATTGGTTTTCATCGTATCCAACTCAACTCTTTCTTCTGCAATTTCCGTGATGTAGGAGTCAGGTTTCAAATCAAGTAAGTAACTGGCAATTGCAGAGAAATTGTGAACATTGTATTTAGAGATTACAGTATGAATACCGACTTGCAGGTTCTTTATATTTAGTGCCTTCAGCTTCTGATATGTTTTAATCACATCCTGGAAATTATTCTCAACATTCCGAATTCTGTCATGTTCTTCTTCAATGCCATCTATTGATAGATTTACAATTATTTGAGACTTAGGGCATGCTCTACATATATTTTTGACATCTGTGACTATCTTTTTGGTCAGGATTCCGTTACTTGGAAAGTTCATTATTCTCGGTCTGGAAGTTTTGTAGATTGTAGTAACAATCTTAACAATATCTTTCCTGAGGAAAGGTTCGCCTCCACTGAAAGTAATCCAGTAGGGTGCTTTACCTATGTTCTTGAATATCTTTTCATATTCAATATCGGTCAGATTATTGGCTTTTTTCTTCCAAATATTACAAGTTGAGCAACGAGAATTGCAGCTATAAAGAAGGCTAACCGTGTAATTCATAGGCATCATTCTCGGGAAGCCGAAGAGATAAAACGATTTATAGAAAAGTGTTTTGATATATAGACCAATCATACTATTTCCTGTTTAATTCCTTAGTTGATTCAGCAATATCCCAGATATAGGGATTAGTTTTCTTAACAAAGAAATCATATTTACCGAGCAATCGACACCACATCTCCAATAGAATAACACCGATTAATGAGGGGATTTCACCGGGATTACTAATTGCTTCTTTCCAAGCCAATTTTAGTATCAACGACTTGTTTTGTGAAGAAACTTCATAATTATGCTTATGCTTAAGCCAGATGTGGCCTGCTTCGATTCTTCGGCGTTGTTTGATGAAATCTCTCAAGTTCTCGGGTCCTTTATTATAAATCAGTGCTTCAGGTACATACAAAGTCTTAAGTCCTGCTTGGCTAATTTTTGCTTGAATGCTTGCCTCGTCAACTGCACTCTCGGCAGGAATACTGTCAAACAATTTGCGAAAAGCAACCATCTCACCAAGTTTTGGCTCTACCAATGCCATCTCGTGATGCAATCTCCATAATAACTGAACTGCAAAAGTGATAAAACCCTTGTTTTTGTTCACAGGAATGGGTCTTCCACCGCTCATACCAACTTGCTCATCCATAAACACTGACACCATTTTTTCAACGGTGTTATCGGAAGGAATTGTATCCGCGCTTTCGATAATTAAAATAGCGGATTTAGCAACGGCAATGAAATGATTTATTGATGCTGATTTCCCGTTTCTTTCAGATTCTTCAAGCAGTTGAATCTTAGTGCTTCGTTTCTCGAACTCACGCACGATTTCTACT